>JBBIRL010000118.1:0-6549 GCA_037441825.1 Dehalococcoidia bacterium
CAAAAAGCAATTGTAAAGGAAGTGCCGATTTGCTATACTAATTTATTATGGTATGAATGGGCGCATGGTGTGAAACCGTGCCGACGAGGGCTCTTCCGGGAAGCCCTCGTAGAGTTTAAACAAGCATACAATGTCAGCGCAAAAGGTGTTGCTATTATGAAGTTATGGAGAACGCCCTTCGACCAGGAAGAGAAGGCTGCCAAGCCTGGGAAAGTGCTGATAGACAAGGAAAGATGTAAGGGGTGCGGCTACTGTGTGGAGTTCTGCCCCAAGGATGCCCTTAAGATGAGCGATGAGCTGGGCCCCAAGGGCTATACCATCGCCAAAGTGGCAGATAATAACAAGTGCCTGGGCTGCGGGCTGTGTGAGATAATCTGCCCTGAATTCGCCATCATACTGGAGCAAGTCGAAGATAAGAAGTAATAGGGTTGTTTAATATGTCATTCTGAAGCAGCCTGCCTCTGGCGGGCCACTGAAGAATCTCTGATAATAGCTTTGGGGTAAGTACTGAGATTCTTCCCCTTCCCCTTCACTTCGTTCAGGGTTCAGGGTCAGAATGACAATGGGGTTGCATATGTCCGAAAACGGTGTGCTCTCGGGAACATTTTTCATGAACGGCGATGAGGCCTGCGCCGAGGGAGCTATCAGCGCAGGTTGCCGCTTCTTTGCCGGCTATCCCATCACGCCGGCTACCGAGATAGCCGAGAAGATGAGCGAGCGGCTGCCCCAGGTAGAAGGCGTATTCATCCAGATGGAGGATGAGATAGCCTCCATGAATGCTGTGCTCGGCGCTTCCTGGGCAGGGGTAAAGGCAATGACAGCAACCTCCGGCCCCGGATTCAGCCTGATGATGGAAAACCTGGGCCTGGGAGTGATGCTGGAGACACCGTGCGTCGTAGTCGACGTACAGCGTGCAGGGCCCTCCACAGGATTGCCCACCCTGGTGGGGCAGGGAGACATGATGCAGGCACGATGGGGCTCTCACGGCAGCTACGAGATAATTGCGCTTGTGCCCAGCTCTCCACAGGAGATTTTCGACCTTACTATCACAGCGTTTAACCTGTCGGAGAAATACCGGGTTCCCGTGCTCGTCATGTCCGACGAGGCTGTGGGACACATGAGTGAAAAGGTAGTGGTACGACAGGTAGCGCCGGACGATCTCGCAGTTCGAAAACGACCGCATGTAGCGCCGGAGAAATACCAGCCCTATAAACCGGACAAAGACCTGGTTCCTCCCATGGCCATAGCCGGTGAGGGCTACCGTTTCCATGTTACCGGACTTACTCATGACGAGAGAGGTTACCCTGAAATGACAGCCGAGGCGCAGGACCGACTGGTGCGCCGTCTGGTGGACAAGATCAGGCTCAACAGGAAAGCCATAATAAAATATGAAGAGGTCAGCACTGAGGATGCGGAGGTCATAGTCTGCGCCTATGGAATCACCGCCCGCATTGCCCGCCGCGCGGTGCAGCAGGCGCGGGCTGAGGGGATTCGAGCCGGGCTGCTGCGGCCGATAACAGTATGGCCGTTCCCCGAGGAGCGCGTCAGGACTCTCGCCAAACAAGCAAAGGCTTTCGTAGTACCTGAGATTAACTACGGACAGATAGCGCTGGAGGTGGAGCGGTGCGCTGCCGGTAAGGCCAAGACGGTTCTTCTGCCACATATGGGCGGCGCAGTACACCTTCCCCAGACCATTCTGGAAGCGATAAGGGAGGCAGTGCAATAGCAGACATGGTAACTGTGGTAAACAAACCCATTGACTCGTATCTCAGGGTAGACAGGATGCCCCACATCTGGTGCGCCGGCTGCGGCATAGGGCTGGCAACCTCATGCTTCATCAGAGGCATCGAGCGCGCCGGACTGGACCTGGACAAAATGGCCCTGGTCTCGGGAATAGGCTGCACTGGCAGAGTTGCCGGTTATGTCAAATTAGACTCGTTTCACACCACGCATGGTCGAGCCCTCCCCTTCGCTACCGGCTTAAAGCTGGGCAACCCCGAGCTGAATGTAGTGGTCTTTTCGGGGGACGGCGATTTGGCAGCTATAGGAGGAAACCACCTGATACACTCCGCCCGCCGCAACATCGACATGACTGTCATCTGCGTAAACAATTTCAACTACGGCATGACCGGGGGGCAGATGGGGCCCACCACCCCGCTCGAAGCCCGCAGCACTACCTCACCCTATGGGAACTTCGAACCCCCGTTCAACCTGCCCTATCTTGTGGCAGCCAGCGGGGCCACCTATGTCGCCCGTTGGACAGTGCTGCACCTGCGTCAACTGGAGAGGTCCATCGCGGAAGCCCTGGTCAAGCCCGGATTCAGCTTCATAGAAGTGCTGAGCCCCTGCCCCACGGTATACGGGCGCATGAACAAACGGGCCCGCGGGCTGGACGAGATGCACTATTATCAGGAAAAGAGCGTAATCCGGAACGGAGCAGACCCCAAAGATACAGACATAACTTTGGACGGCCCCATCGTGGTAGGTAAATTCGTTGATTTAAAGCGCCCCACTCTCTGGGACTACCGCAAGCAACTGCTCGACAAGGTGCTGCAGAAGAAAAAGGCTTAGCCAGCAAGAAGCATCGCAGCTTGAAGGGCGACAGTGCGGAGGAAAAAGATTTGGGCAGAGTCGAAATAAGAATAGCAGGGTTTGGCGGACAGGGGATCGTGCTTACAGGGCATATTGTAGGCCAGGCTGCCTCTATATATGACAGTGGGTTCGCTACTTTCACCCAGAGCTATGGGCCTGAGTCCCGCGGCGGCTCCTGCACCGCCGAGGTAGTAATCTCAGACGAGCCCATTGACTACCCCTATGTGCAAAGCCCACAGGTGCTCATTATCCTGTCCCAGGAGGCCTATGCCAAGTACGTAAACAACCTGCCCAAAGGTACATTGGCAATTATAGACTCGGACCTGGTAAAGCCCGGTCCGTCTCACAACCCTGTACCGCTCTCCATCCCGGCCACCCGCATGGCACGGGAGATGGGGCGTGTGGTGGTGGCAAATATCATCATGCTGGGGTTTCTGGCAGCCGTAAGCGATCTGGTCTCCACTGAGGCACTGCGCAAGTCCATCCTGGCCTCTGTGCCCGAGGGAACGGGAGATTTCAACATGAAGGCATTCGAGTTGGGGTACGACTACGGGTTAAAGCACAGAGAGCGGAGCTAGGGCAGAGATGGCCAGGAGAGTTGCTGTAATCGGTGGCGATGCAGGGGCGGCGCAGGCTGCTCTCAACCTGGCGGAGATAGGCGTGGAAGTCGCATTGGTGACTTCCGCTACTTCGCTGGGTTTGGATAACAGCGTCCCGAGTGCCTCTTCCCAGGATATGCTCCGCATCTGGCCCTTGTTGCTGCGGGCAGCGAGCCACCCTCTGGTAACCCTGTACACCAACTCCCGGGTAGAAGCAATCAGAGGGAAACAGGGGAAGTTCACCTTAAGAGCAGTCAGGCAGCCTCGCTATGTGCGCGAGGACTTGTGCACAAGCTGCGGCCGCTGCAGCGAGGCTTGCTCGGTAAAAATTCGTTCGGTGCTGGAAGGGCAAAAGGTCATCTATAGCGCCATACATGCACCCTTTCTAGGTGCTAAGGCGACACCCTCAGCCTACTACATAGAGAAGAATGGGGTTGCTCCCTGCCGTGCAGCGTGTCCTCTCGGCATCAAGGTACAGGGATTTATCTCCCTGCTATCCCGGGGTAAAGTAGACGAGGCACTCTGCCTGATAAACGAGGCCGCACCCCTGGCCGGTATACTTGGCCGCGTATGCACGCATCCCTGCGAAAGCAGTTGCAAGCGTGCTGAGGTCGACGATCCTGTATACATCCAGGCACTGCATCGCTATGCTGCGGATAATGCCTCCGGAATTAAATATAGTCGCAAAGCACCTGCGACCCTCAAAAAAGAAAAGGTGGCCATCATCGGGAGCGGGCCCGCCGGGTTGACTGCGGGCTGGGAACTGGCGCGCCGCGGCTATGTCCCCACTATATTCGAATCTCACGCAGTAGCAGGTGGAATGCTGGCAACGGGCATCCCCAGATTCCGTCTCCCCCGCGAGGTGCGGGAGAGGGAGGTTGAAGCAATCAGAGCGATGGGCGTGGATATAAAGACAGGGATAACTGTAGGCCGCGATGTTACATTGTCCGACCTGAAGGCGCGAGAGTTTAAGGCATTCTTTGTAGCCATAGGCGGCCAAAAGAATAACAAGTTGGACATCCCGGGCGAGGACCTCGATGGAGTGGTAGACGGCATCTCGCTGCTGTTTGCTCTGAATCAGAAAGTCGGCGTCTCGGTAGGCTCCAACATAGTAGTCATCGGAGGCGGCAACAGCGCCGTGGACTCAGCCAGGACCGCAAAGAGGGGAGGCAAGGGGGCAGTGCGGATACTCTATCGCCGCACTGCAGATGAGATGACTGCGGTGAAAGAGGACATTGAGGAGGCTACCAAAGAAGGCATAACTATAGAATACCTCACAGTGCCCGTCGAGATTCTTGGCGACGGGAACAAAGTAATTGGAATACGATGTCAGCGGATGAAGCTCGGCGAGATAGGAGAAGATGGCCGCCGCAAACCGGAGCCGATACCGGGCTCGGAGTTTGTGATAGATACTGACCAGGTTGTGGTAGCAATCGGCCAGCGTCCGGACACATCCCTTCTCAATATAAAGGGACTTGAGATCGTCAGCGACGATGCCACTATAAAGGTTGACCCCCTCACCCTTGAGACTAACATACCCGGTGTCTTCGCCGGTGGCGATTGCATTATGGGACCCAACAATGTCGTGGAGGCTATGGCTGCCGGGCTGCGGGCGGCAGAGTCTATAGACAGGCATCTAAGGGGACATGATTTAAGAAAGGGGCGCAGTATTGAGAAGCCTCAAGCTGCCGAGGTCAATGTTCAGGAAAGAGAAGCCTCTCGACACAAACGAGCCCACATGCCCACTATACATCAGTCCAAAAGGATGGGGAGCTTCGAAGAGACGTCTCTGGGGCTGTCCGCCGATGCTGCAGGCCATGAGACAGGACGCTGTCTCAACTGTGCCCTGTGCAGCGAATGTCTGGAATGCGAAGAGGCATGCGAATTGGGCGCGGTGTTCCACAAAGATGATATTGAGAATATAGAGATAGAGGCTGAGGTCATAATCAATTTTGCTCATGACGACCCGGGCAAAACGATTGCCCGACGGTTCACAAGACCAGGCATCTACAACATAAAGACCAACGGTGATCGCGACCTGAGAAGCGAGCTTGCCCAGGCTTCAGCTATCGCTATGGAGGCTGCGACAGCGCTGAAACTGAGAGAAGAAGTGTATCCGGCAGACCCTGATGCTGCAAGCGGATTCGACGCCCAACCGGAGCGCCAGACCCTTGAGATAACGCCGGGCGGTTCAGACAGGGGCCGCATCGGCTTGGTGTTATGTAGCTGCGGCGGCAGTATTAGCGCCGTGATAGATTTCGAACAGGTTCTCAGAGAAATAGAGCTGCTTCCTAACATATATAGCGTACAGGAGGTAGCACAGGTATGCAGCGAGGAAGGTACGCAGCAGATCGCAGCCAAAGCCGCCGAGTCCAAACTGGGCCAGGTGGTTCTCGCAGCCTGTCGCTGCTGCAATCTGGAGCAGATATGTTTTAGCTGCACCGATAGGCGTGTGAGGTGCCAGCACCATCTCAACGACAGCCTTATTTCCTCCTATGGCATACCTGTGGAGTTCGTGAACATCCGGGAACAATGCGCCTGGGTACACAAAGACGACCCCGCAGGTGCTACCCGTAAGGCGGTAGAGATAATCACGGCAGGAGTTGCCCGAGCCAAAGGAATTATGCCGTCAACCAAGGAAGAACGTCCTCTGGAGAGCAGCGTGCTGGTATTAGGCGCAGGGCTTTCCGGCCTGGCGGCAGCAAGCGCCCTGGTATCTCAGGGTTATTCAGTAGTTATCGTTTCCGGCCCTGAGCCTGAGAAAGACACTAAGAAGCGCTCCAAATATCAAGACAGAAAGGCCAGCCTGCTGAAACAGCTTGAGGAGCAGAGCGTACATATCATGCCCTGGCCCCAGGACCTGGAACTGGAAGGCTTAGCAGGTGATTTCGAAGCTGTGCTGAAATACCGCGCGCAGACCAACCACATCAGGGTTGGTGCAGTGATTCTTGACCCGGGAGAGATAGCTGAAGAAACGCTCACTGCAAACAATGCTATTCCAAAAGGCAGCCTGCTCAGCCGCATTCTGACCCGGAAAAGATGTCCCATGGGCACAGCCGACACGGATTCTGCCTTGTTTAGGGAGTTCTCCATAAAAGAGACGGCAGGTATATTCGCAGTATCGTCAGATAAGGCAGAGCCGCCTGAGGCACAGATCATCAAGGGAACGGCGGCAGCAACCAGGGCTGCGGCTTATTTGGCACAGGGCAGCTTAAGCCCGCGGGCGACTGCGATTACTATAGATAGCAAGCTGTGTCGAGGCTGCGGCGACTGCGCCGCTATATGTCCCTACATAGAGATGAGAATAGAGAGCAGTGGCACAGCCTGCGCCCATGTTGACCGGGCACTGTGCTTGGGC
>JBBIRL010000119.1:0-6544 GCA_037441825.1 Dehalococcoidia bacterium
CAGCGCCAGATAGTAGCTGACCCAGTCTCCGAAGAAGACAAGGCTCATCATCTGGCTCAGGGCGCTTTCCCCTCTGGCCTCAACCGTTTCGTGGTTGACCTTCGCCTGGCTCAGCATCTCGGCGGTGAGCTTGTAGCGAAGCAGTGTCCTGGGATGCAGGCGTGGGGAACGTAGGAAGACCACAAACAGCTTCTGCGCCAAGTCAGCAGGGAACTCATAACCGACTGTGGCATTGTGATTCAACTCAGGTAATATCTCGTAAAAAGCCCAAGCCTTGCTGTTTTCATTTATCTGCGTTTTCCAGCGTTGCGCCGCCGTGGAAAGAAAGCCCGCACCATAGATGACTGCCAAATGGTTATGCAATTTGGTTGCCAGTTGTTTAGCGGGGTTGAGCTTCAGCGGACGATTATCATCGATGGTGCTTTGCTGGTCTTTGAGAACCTGTACCATCTCCGCTACGTCTTTTGCTTTGTCGCTTACAATGCCCAGTTTCTGGCAGATGCCAAGCAGGGGCAAGAAGCTGTGCGCCAGCGCGGCTCGGGGAGGCGCTTTATAATCGATGGTTAATACCGGGATGTCGTTCTGCCCTGCAATATCTTTCAATCTGCCGCCGGTTGTTATGACCAGCTTCTTAGCTGGCGTTGTCAGTGCTTTATTGAATGCCGAGAGGGTCTCTTCAGTCATCCCGGAGTAGCTTGAGGCAATTACGAGTGTCTTAGCATCCACGAAAAGGGGCAGGTCATAGTCTCGGTGTACTAAAACGAGCGCATTTTTCTCCAGGGTGCTCAAGCTTTTAAAAAGGTCGCCCCCGATGGCGGAGCCGCCCATGCCTAGGATGACAACCTTATCTACATTAGAAAACCCCTTGGGCAATTTGAAGCTTAAAGCCTGTTGCCATGCCTTGAGACACTGCTGGGGCAGTTCTCGGATGCGCTCACGCATTCCAGCGGGGTCTAGTCTTTGGTAAACTTCAGTGTTGTCAAGGTCTATCATTTTCTAAATACCTGCCAATTCCTCTCCTGCCTTGAGCAGCCTTTCCACATGTTCCGGCGAATCGCTTTCAGCATATATACGCAGTACTGGCTCTGTGCCGGAGAGGCGGATGAGGAGCCAGCTCCCATCGCTGAGCCGGAAGCGAAAGCCATCAACTGTATCACTCTTGGTTACTTTGGTATGGTCAATCTCCTTGGGCTTGAGCTGACTCAATCGTTGGACAACTGCCTCTCGTTTCTCCTCAGAGAAATGGAAATCTATCCTGTTGTAGTGATGAGGCCCCACCTTGCTGTAAAGATATTCTATCAGTTCTGAGGGCTTCTTGCCTGTTTTCACCATGAAGTCGAGCATGTACAGACCTGAAAGTATGCCATCACGCTCCGGAATATGTCCCCGATAGCCGAAGCCGCCGCTCTCCTCTCCCCCGATAAGAGCGTTTTCAGCCATCATCTTGGGGCCGAGATATTTAAAGCCAACCGGTGTCTCAAATACCGGCACTGAGTAAAGTTTGCCCAGCTTGTAGACCATGTCTGTGGTGGTTACTGACTTGACGATGGCTCCTCGCTCTCTGCGTATCTCCAGCAGGTACAGGGTGAGGAGCGCGAATACCTGAAGCTGTGTCACGAACACGCCGTTTTCGTCCAGGACGCCGATTCTGTCGGAATCGCCATCGGTTGCCAGCCCAACATCGGCTTTGATTTTTCTTATCCTCTGGGAAAGCTTGGTCAGGTGCGAGGCTATGGGCTCAGGCTGAATTCCTGGAAAGAGAGGGTTGCGTTTGTAATTGAGTTCAACTATTTTGGTGCTGCCGCCTTTCAATAATCTCTTGAAGTAGCCCGCGCCGGCTCCATACATGGAATCCACAGCTATCTTCAAGCCAGCTTTGCGTATGGGTTCGAGGTCGACCATTTTGGCTATATGGCTGAGATAGACTGGTGCCGGGTCGTGATATTCGATCAGCCCCTGCTTCAAGCCATCTGGTAAGGGAAGGCGCTTTATCTTGCCGCTGCTTACGATTTGATGGATGCGTCTCTCCAAGTCAGCGGTCACCTCTGGCGAGGCGCTTCCGGCGTACTCCGGTTTATACTTGAACCCATTCCATATAGCCGGGTTGTGGCTGGCGGTGATGATAACTGCCCCTGCTGCTTTTTTAACTACGATGGCGTAGCTGATTACAGGGGTTGGAGCTGCCTTGGGGTTGAGGTATGCCTTGATACCGTTGGCAGCTATTACTTCAGCTACTGCAGCAGCGAAATCCTCCGAAGCAAATCTGGTATCGTAGCCGATCAGTAAGCCATTTTTGGCTATGCCCCTGTCCAGGAGGTAGTCTGCCACCCCTTGAGCGCAGGCGCGGACGTTGTCGAAAGTGAAATCCTCGCCGATTACGGCTCTCCATCCGTCGGTGCCGAACTTTATATTTGAGGGCATTTCAGTCCTCTCTAAAATGAAATAGCATTATCTGCGATGGTTTTCGCTGACCAGACCTTGATACCGTGCTCCAGCTTGTTGCCGCTGCCGATGATAACATTATCGCTGATAATGGAGCTATCGGTAACCCAAGTATTGTCTCCTATGACGGTGTTATTGCCTACCACGCTATTTCTCACAGTTACATTCTTGCCCAGCTTAACATTTTGCCAGAGTATCGTCTCATCCATGATGCTACCTTGTCCTATAATACATCCGCTGCCAAGAACAGTCGGCCCCGAAATCTTGACATCTTGCTCGATGATGCAACCTCTGCCCATCACTATCGGGCCTACCAGCTTGACCGAAGGATGGATTTTGCAGCCTTCATCAAGCCAGATGTCATCGGCCATCCGTTTGCCTGGGGGACGTGAGGCAGCTTTGCCCATGAGTAGATCGTGATGCAGTCTGAAATAGTCGTCAGGTTTGCCGATGTCAATCCAGTAAGCTTCGGAGCGGTAGCCATAGAAAGGAATACCACGCTCTACCAGATCGGGGAAAAGCCCACGCTCCAGCATGCAACGAACACCTGGTGGGATAAGTGCCAGCAGTTCTGGTTCCAATACATATGTACCAGCGTTAATGAGGTTGGAGGTTACTCTCTCCAAGCTCGGCTTCTCGATGAATCCTTTGACCCTGTTCTGGCTGTCCAACTCGACTACTCCGTATGCTGTGGGGTTTTCTACAGGGGTAAGTGCTATGGTGGCCTTCGCTTTACGGGCTCGGTGAAACCTTACCATTTCGGTGAGGTCCAGGTCACTGAATATGTCGCCGTTAAACACCAGGAAGGTATCTTTCAAAAATTGTTCAGCATTTTTCACCGCGCCGCCAGTTCCCAAAGGTGTCTGCTCTACTGCGTAGCTTAACTTCACTCCGAAACTGCTGCCATCTCCAAAGTGCTGCTGTATGCGGTCGGGCAGATAGCAAATAGCAAGAATGATCTCGTCGATATGGTGTTGCTTGAGATGTTCGACCATATGCTCCAGAAACGGTCTGTTCACAATAGGGACCATGGGCTTAGGGAGATTGCAGGTAAGAGGACGCAGCCGCAGTCCCTCCCCGCCCACGAGAATGATTGCTTTCAAGGGCACTCCTTGCTTGGCTTCAATCCGGCATCTGCCCTTAGCTTTGCTGCCTTGTCGGTGCGTTCCCAGGGCAGGTCTAGGTCGCTGCGCCCGAAGTGGCCATAGGCAGCGGTTTGTTTATAGATAGGACGACGCAGTTCCAGCGACTCGATGATGGCTCCGGGGCGGAAGTCGAAGTGCTTTTTTAGCAGCTTCTGAATTAGTTCTTCATCTACCTTGCCGGTGCCAAAGGTCTCGATGGCAATGGAAAGCGGGTGAGCTATCCCTATGGCGTAGGAGACTTGGATCTCTAGGCGGTCGGCGAGGCCTGCAGCAACAATGTTCTTGGCGGCATAACGGGCGTAATAAGCAGCGGAACGGTCTACCTTGGTAGGGTCTTTCCCCGAGAAAGAACCGCCCCCGTGCCTGGCAATGCCTCCGTAGGTGTCAACCAGAATCTTGCGCCCGGTAAGCCCGGTATCTCCCATCGGCCCGCCGATCACAAAACGTCCGGTGGCATTTATGTAGTATTTGGTCTTTTTGTCCAGGAGATCGCGAGGAATTACATTCCTTATCACCAACTCCTGGATATCTCGGTGGATGACCTCGTTACTGGTGGCCTCATTGTGCTGGGCACCGATGACTACTGCGTCTATACGTTTGGGCACTCCGTAGTTATACTCAACGGTTACCTGGGACTTGCCATCTGGGCGTAGGTAGGATAGGCTCCCGTCCTTTCTTACCTGCGCCAGGCGTTGGCAGAGCTTATGGGCCAGCGAGATTGGTAGTGGCATGAGTTCAGGGGTCTCGTTGCAGGCGAACCCTATCATCATCCCCTGGTCGCCGGCACCCAACGTCTCTTTCTCATTTGAATTGTTCTCTTTCTCCCTTGTCTCCAGGGAATGGTTCACTCCCATTGCGATGTCCGGCGACTGCTCTTTTATGGAAACGATTACGCCACAGGTATCGCAATCGAAGCCATATTTGGCTCGAGTGTAGCCTACCCCGCGTACTGTTTCACGAACTATCTGGGGTATCTCAACGTAGCATTTGGTGGTGATCTCCCCCATCACGATCACCAGACCGGTCGTCGCCATGCTTTCACAGGCTACCCTGGCCCTGGGGTCTTGGGCCATGATGGAGTCTAGAACAGAGTCCGAAATCAGGTCGCAGAGCTTATCCGGGTGTCCCTCAGTGACCGATTCCGAGGTTACCAGCATCGAGGGCGATTTCATGAAAGTAGTAGTCATTGTCTTTTCCTTTCCTTTAAGTTCCTGCCTCCCAACTCTCCAGATATTTTCTTTGTTCTGAGGTCAGGATGTCAATGGCAATCCCCATAGCCTTTAGCTTGAGCCTGCCCACCTCTTTATCCACTTCTTCGGGCACGGGGTAAACCTTGGGCTTAAGTTCCTTCCCCATTTTGACCATATACTCGGCGCAAAGGGCCTGGTTGGCAAAGCTCATATCCATAACACTTGCAGGATGACCTTCCGCGGCAGCCAGGTTGATTAGCCTGCCTTCTCCAAGAAGGTAAAGACGTTTCTTGTCAGTGAGTGTATATTGCTCTACAGACCCCCGTATCTGTTTCTTGTCCACTGCTAGTTTCTCTAAGGCAGGTATGTTAATCTCCACATTGAAATGGCCGCTATTCGCCATAATTGCCCCGTCTTTCATCGCCAGCATATGTTCACCGTCGATAATATGCAACCCGCCTGTGACTGTGATGAAGATATCACCTATCCTGGCTGCTTCGAGGAGGGGCATTGCCTGGTAGCCATCCATCACCGCTTCCAGAGCGCGGATAGGGTCAACTTCACATACGATGACATGGGCACCGAATCCCTTTGCTCTCAGGGCAACTCCTCGGCCGCACCAGCCGTATCCGCAAATCACCACTTTCTTACCTGCCCAGAGGATATTGGTTGCCCGCGTGATGCCGTCCATGGTGCTTTGCCCTGTGCCATAGCGATTGTCAAAGAAGTGCTTTGTCTGGGCGTCATTCACTGCGATAATGGGGTATTTCAGCCTTTTCTCCTGCTCTAAGCTCCTCAGCCTGATCACACCTGTGGTTGTTTCCTCTGTCCCCCCGATAATATCGCCGACAAGCTCTTTACGTTCCTTGTGAATCGATGCCACAAGGTCAGCGCCATCATCCATCGTGATATTAGGTTTGTGGTCCAGGGCGGCATTGATATGTTTATAGTAGGTTTTATTGTCTTCACCTTTGATAGCGAAGACAGGGATGCCCTGTTCCATGACTAAGTAGGCAGCAGCATCATCCTGAGTCGAGAGAGGGTTAGAGGCACACAGGGCTAACTCAGCGCCACCTGCCTTGAGGGTTAAAGCCAGGTTGGCTGTCTCGGTGGTGATATGAAGGCAGGCAGAAATGCGGACCCCCTTAAGGGGTTTACTCTTAGCAAACCTTTTCCCGATCAACTGTAGCACTGGCATCTCGCGGGACGCCCACTGTACTCGGAGCTCTCCTGCTGAGGACAAGGATGGGTCTTTGATATCGCTGCTGCTCGCTATTCTTTGGCTCACGATAATACTCCTTTGAATTTGTTGACCTTCCTTGTTGTCTTCGACTTGAATTGCTCGGCAACCCAGTCAGGTAAATCCAGAGTGCCCATTAGAACCGGGTTTTGGTGGCAGTCGCTGCCGCTGGTCATGATCAGATTGTGACTCCTGCAGAAGTCGGTGTAATGAGCGGTGGTCTTAGTATCATGTTTGGTATGCCAGCACTCGATACCATCTAAATATTCTAACATATATTCCTCGATGACGTTTGTCTGTTGCGTCAAATCGCGTGTTATGGTGACGAGAGAGGTGCCATTTGGGTCGTTGGGGTGGGCAAATACCAACATGCCACCAGCGTTCCTGATCAACCTTGATGCTTCGGCAAGTGAAAGCGGGTACTTAGGCACATCGCATTTCACCAGATACTTATCGAATGCCTCTTGTTTATCCTTAACGATTCCTTTTTTAACCAGATAGTTCGCTATGTGCGGTCGGCCGAATGC
>JBBIRL010000120.1:0-4540 GCA_037441825.1 Dehalococcoidia bacterium
AGGACATTATTACAACGAGGTATTTCTTGACGATGTGCATGTTCCCGCGAACAACGTTGTGGGGAAGGAAAACCAGGGCTGGGCGGTAACTCAGATGCTGGCTGGCTTCGAGAGGTCTAACCTGGGAGCCGTTATGTGCATGCAGCGTCAGATAGAAGACCTGGTTAGGTTCTGTAATGAGACAAAGGTATTGGACAAGCCGCTGGCGAGTGACCCTGTTATCCGACACAGGCTAGCCCAGATAGCTTGTGAACTTGAGGCAGCGCGATGCCTTGCTTACAGGATAGCTGATGCGCAGAACAAGAAGGAGATGGCGCCTTTCGATGCCTCAGCAGTAAAGATAATTTCCGGTGAACTACAGGCACGTGTCGCTCATTTCGCCACTGAGCTATTCGGCCCTTACGGCCAGGTCAGGCTTTCCCGGTGGGCGAAGTTCGATGGTATTTACGAGACCTGGTATCATCACCAGTTCAGACTCAATGTCGCCATGGGCACAAACGAGATTCAAAGGAACATTATTGCCTGGAACGGTCTGAATCTGCCCAGAATGAAATAGACATAAGGACTGGCTCGGATTGGTCAAAGTGCGTCACCAGTACATCGGTATAGCTTAATAGTCAAGCAAGCCCCCTTTGATTTTTCCACAATTTCCTTTACAATATGCGCAATTAGTCAGGAGATTGACACCTCAATCGAAGGACACCGGTGAAAAAAGTCGCTGTTATCACAGATACTGTGTGTTGCCTGCCTGTAGAGTTGGTACAGAAATACGATATCCATGTAATCCCCATCTATATAGTCTATAAAGGCAAGAGCTACCGCGATGGCGTTGATATAAGCCCAGGCGAAGTCTATCAGATTATGCGCAGAAAAAAAGACCTCCCCACCACCTCGACTCTGTCAGCAGGCGACTTTCTCGATGCCTACCGCCAGGTAAGCCAGAAAGCAGAGAGCATAGTCTGCATAACCCTCACAAGTCTGCAAAGCAGGGTCTACGAAGCTGCCATGGTAGCCAAAGAGCAGGCTAAAGAGGTAATACCGAATACCGCCATCGAGGTTATAGACAGCCGCGCTGTCGCTGGCGCACTGGGGTTCATTGTTCTCGAGGCCGCCCGCGCTGCCAGCAAGGGGGCTGAGCTACCCCAGGTAGTTGATGCGGCGCGCAACATGATGGGTAGAGTAGGATTTCTGGCAATGGTGGACACTCTCTACTTCCTTGCCAGAACCGGCCGCATCGCCAGGGCAGCAGCCTGGGCCGGGTCGCTATTGGATATGAAGCCCGTTCTGGATCATAATCCGGCAGTGGGAGAGACAATGCCGGTGGCACGCCCCAGGACCAAGGCGAAAGCTGTACAAATCATGCTCAAGCTCATGGCAGAAAGAGTTGGGAATCGTACAGTTCACGTGATAGCGCATCACGCTGATGAACTGGAAGATGGTGAGAAGCTGAAAGCGGAGATCGGGGCGAGGTTTAAATGCGCTGAACTCTATCTCACGGAATTCACTCCGGCCATGGGAATCCATGCCGGGCCTGGTGTCCTGGCTATATCTTTTTACGCTGACTAGTATGCCCATTTGCCGCATGAACGCCAACTAGCGCCTTGCAAACTCGGGCGGAACGCCGTTGAACAAATGAAACAAGGGTTAAAAGAAGGATGCTGAGGGCAGAAATAGTTATAACAATATCATAGGGAAGCAAGGTTATTAGAGCTTGATGTTCCTCATTCAAGGGACTCCTCCAATCCGCTAGCCTGGGGCATGAAAAGCAAAGCAGCAGCCATCACCATTAATGCCCCCATTTGATCTCCTCGGCAACCTGTTTGGTTTGCTCGAGAAGAGACTCGATACTAACATCGCTCAAATCTTTAGACAGCTTGCTGATGGAGCTTTCTACAAATTCCTCGCTCGTGAAAACATCGAGTAAGCTATCGGTTCCCTTATCATCCTTTTTAGGGGCATTCGCTTGAGCTGGATCTGCTACTGCAACTTTATCTTCACTCCTTTTGGGAGCTGGGGGACTATTTTCAGCCATCAGTAATGCCTCCTTCGATCCATCCTTGGCTATACCAGCTTGCTCAACTCAATGAGAGGCGGGGGAAAACTGCCTTCCACTGTATAAATCGCACTCGAGTTCTAATCACAGAGCATAATCTAGAGCATCAGCCCTGTGAATAGCCCATCGGTTCAAATCTCGTTAGGAAATCGTACCTGAGAAATCCGTACTTAACCGAAATTAACAATGCGTGTTGTGCTTGACACCAGATTAGACAGGACGTTATGCTATCCAACAGTGTGACTTGGGACATAGTGAAAAGGGGGAAACGATGAGCAAGCTCCTGGAGAAGCTAGAGCGAATTTCTGAGGGCAACGGCCAGCCGATGGGTTTCGGTCCAGCGGTGGCCAGAACAAAAATTTCGCAGATATTGACCATTGCCAGTGTGCCTGCGGGAAATGCGCAGTTGATAACCGTCGCCACAAAGGAAGGCGCTGACGCTTTGTTGCTGACCGTGGAGAATTTGGAGAAGGATAGCAAAGCACTGGCCAAAATGAACCGCGCCAAAGCTGAAATTCCCTGGGGTGTATCCCTGGAGGCAGTGAGCAAGGAAGATATCGAACAACTCATCGAACTTGGCTGCGATTACGTTATTTTCAACCCGGCCAAGGCTCCGGCAGCGACCCTGATAGAGGAGAGAATCGGTAAGGTGCTCAGGATCGATACCTCGCTGCCCGAGAGCCTGGCAAAGGCAATAAATCGCCTTCAAGTAGACGCAGTGCTCCTCAATCCGGTTGGCGAGGAAGAGACTACCTTTACCGTTCATCAGCTAATGGTATTAGAGCGTCTAGCTGGCAGCACAGGGAAATATGTCCTGGCAACTATGCCATCCGGCCTGTCGACCAGCGATATCGAGATTTTCTGGGGGCTGGGAGTGCGAGGGATAGTGGTGGATATGACAGCAGAGCAGCCCGAACAGAGGCTATCTCAGGTGAAGGAAGCTATTCAGAAGCTACCCGCCACGCGCAAGAAGTCCAAGGAGAAATTCAGAGCAACGCTGCCTATGGCGAGCCGTTCACCGGAAAAAGAAAACCAGGAAGAAGAGGAGGAAGAGGAGCCTTAACCCAGCGCGAAAGCCAGGATTATAATTATCACAATAATCGCCCCGGTCAATATCCCTACCCTCTTCAAGTCATCTCTTACATATCGATAGTCAGGAATAGTGAGCTTAATACCGGGCTGCGTCTTAGGCCCTCTTTGTGGAGCCGGGCCCTTTTGGGGAACAGGGCTCTTTTTTGCGCTGGGTGCAGGTGTCTCCTGACTTTTGGGGGTGGAAACTGCTTCCGGTTCGGAAGCAGGTCTGGCTACCTGCCGTTTCTTTCTCGACGTACTGAGTTCCGAGTATTTTGCAGCTCTCTTGCGTGATTTCTTGGGCATATTCTCAAGTCCTTCTGAAAAGTCCCTCTTCGCCTAAGGTCTCAAGCATCCGTATTAATTTACGTCTCATTCTAGCCCTTTGAAGTTGCTTTGGCAAGTGGCTAGATTAGAAAACACCGCTGATAGACATGGCTCTTGCTGTGTGATAGACTCTGGCCTGATGGGGGCCTCCTATGGATACCAATACACGCGAGGCAATGCTATATGAGAAGCTAGGTGACTCCGTTGTCCGCTGCCACGTCTGCCAGTGGCGCTGCACCATCAGGCCGCAGAAGTACGGACTGTGCCAGGTGCGCCAGAATAAGGATGGCATCCTCCACATCTTGAACTACAGCGAGGTATCCTCAGTAGCAGTAGACCCCATTGAAAAAAAACCCCTGTTCCACTTTCATCCCGCAAGTATGGTATTCTCCCTGGGCGGCTGGGGCTGCAACTTCCACTGCGTGCACTGTCAGAACTGGCAGATTTCGTGTCAGACCCCCTGGGAGGAGAAACATGACTCGCAGCAGATATCCCCTGAGAAATCAATCGAACTCGCCAAACGCTATGAGTGTCAAGGCATAGCCTGGACCTATAACGAGCCTGCTATCTGGCTGGAGTACACCCTGGACTCAGCCAAGCTCGCCAAAGCGGCGGGGCTGTATACCGTCTATGTAACCAACGGCTACTCCACGCCAGAGGCACTGGATACCATCGGTCCTTATCTCGATGCCTGGAGAGTTGATGTCAAAGGTTTCTCCGATTCTTTCTACATGAAACTGGCCAAGATATCCAAGTGGCGCAGTATCCTCGAGGTAGCAGAGAGAGCACAACAAAAATGGAAGATGCATGTCGAGGTAGTCACCAACATCATCCCCACCATGAACGACGATGATGCCCAACTCGAGGGCATCGCTAACTGGATCAAAGACCGCATGGGCGAGCTCACTCCCTGGCATGTGACGCGGTTCTATCCACAGCACCAACTGCAAGGTCTGCCGCCTACGCCGGTGGCAACACTTGAACGCGCCTACAGCATCGGGCAAAAGGCCGGTCTTCGCTTCATCTATGTGGGCAACCTGCACGGACACAAAGGAGAGAACACCACATGTTACTCCTGCGGCAGGGTGG
>JBBIRL010000120.1:4640-6512 GCA_037441825.1 Dehalococcoidia bacterium
ATTCATCGATAAAAAGGCACAGAAGGAAGAGATTATCGGCCTGGTCTCGCCGCACGCCGGATATGTGTACTCAGGGGCAGTGGCTGGCGCTGTGATGTCGCGAATCAAGTTTAAAGATACTTTCATCATCATGGGCCCCAACCACACTGGCTATGGCAAACCCTTCAGCATTATGACGGAAGGTGCCTGGAAAACGCCTCTGGGCAGCGTGGACATAGACTCCAAACTGGGCAAGCAGATTCTGGCAGCATCCCAAAACCTGGAAGAGGACCAGGTGGCGCATCTTTACGAACACTCAGTCGAGGTTCAAATACCGTTTCTACAATATCTCAAGCAGGACTTCAAAATAGTGCCCATTGTGCTCTCGCACGGCCCCAGGACTGTGTATAAGGAGATCGGCAAGGCGATAGCGAAGGCGATCAAGGATTTAAAGGCTGAAACAGTAATCATCGCCAGCAGCGACATGACTCACTACGAGTCGCAGGAATCCGCAAAAAAGAAGGATACCCAGGCGATAAACGCCATACTGGAACTGAATGAAGACGAGCTGCTGAATCGCATTGAAAAGCTGAACATTTCAATGTGCGGCTATGCGCCGACAGTGAGTCTCATCTCGGCTGCCAAAGAACTGGGAGCCAAACGAGCGGAACTGGTCAAATATCAAACGAGTGGCGATGTAACCGGCGATTACTCCGGCGTGGTAGGCTATGCCGGGATAATCGTGAAGAGGTGATAGGAGGGAAGCCATGAAACCAGAGAAAATGCACCCTCTGACGAGGCTGGCCAAGGAAACAGTAGAGAGCTATGTCCGCAAAAAAGAGATTCCCCAGCCTAAGGAACTGACGCCGGAGATGAAGGAGCAGGCTGGGGTTTTCGTATGCATCAAGAAACACGGTGCACTTAGAGGCTGCATTGGAACATTCGAGCCGACGAAGTCCAATGTCGCCCTGGAGACAATGGCCAACGCCATATCATCAGCGAGCAGAGACCCGCGTTTCCCCTCGGTGGCTACTGCGGAGCTTTCCGACCTCACCTACAGCGTAGATGTACTCACCAAACCGGTGCCTGTGAAAAGCAAGGACGAGCTCGACCCCAGGAAGTACGGCGTTATAGTGGAGAGCAGAGGGCGACGGGGCCTGCTGCTGCCCGACCTCGAAGGAGTGGATACCGTGGAGCAGCAGATAGACATCTGCCGCCAAAAAGCCGGTATCGACTATGACGAGCCGGTAAAGCTCTACAAGTTCGAGGTTAAGAGGTACGGATAATAAGAACCCCTCTGCCATAGTCGAGTAGACTTGTAAAATCATGTAGAGGGCGAAGCGTTGCTTCGCCCTCCGCCAAACCAGGGATTAAAGATTCAAGCTGCCCTCCTGCCTTTATTATAAGATTGTTTAGTGACTTCCCAATCTCAAAATCCCCCCAAGAGTGGGGGACACAGGGGGTTGAATTCTGAGTGACATAGTGGTATATATATGTTATAATAGAATCAGAGCGATTTGCAGGAGTTTGCTATGAAAAAAACCATGATTTATCTGCCCGAAGAAATCCACGAAGGGCTGAGAAGATTAGCCTTCGAGGAAAAAACCTCCATCGCTGAGCTAATCCGACGTGCTGTAGAGCAAGCCTACCGTGAGGACTTAGAAGATGTCCGAGATATGGAGAATGAACTGGCTCATTATCGTGCCCACCCGGAGACAGCTATTAGTTTTGAGGAATATTGCCGGAAACGGCTAGGCCATGTACAGGATTGAGCTAACTCATAGAGCAAAGAGAGAACTGGATAAGCTCTCGCTCAAGGACTTCAAACAAATTGATGCAATTATTTGGGCATTGACGAAAGAACCCAGGCCACAGGGGGTTAAGAAGCTGAAA
>JBBIRL010000121.1:0-6478 GCA_037441825.1 Dehalococcoidia bacterium
TCAGGAGTGATTCTGGTTACGTACGATATATACCGAAGTTGGCTGCTCTAGTGGAATTCAGGTTGAAAGAATCAGGAGGTCATCGAAATGAACACAACGAAAAGCTGGGTGTGCTATCTCTGGCTGCTTACAATCGAGTCGTTGGAGGAATTATTTGATTTTGCCAGTAACCTTAATCCTATTTCCAGAAGGGAAATGCGATTGTCTGGTGATGGCTGGTCCCAAAAGGAGGAGAGCCAGTTGTCTGGTGCATTGGGCGGGCGAGAAAGACGGACTATCGGTCTTTACGGATAGTATGGCTTCTCTTCTCGGCAAAAAGTCTAAATTCGCGAATCACCGAAGACGCCGGAAAGGGGGCTTGGTATAGATGATTCAGCAGCAGGTTGCTCCAAACCGTTTCACATCGGGCCCAGAAATAGGTTTACGCGAGGAAAGTGAATTGTCAAAGCCTCCTAGAGCGCTAACCTATAGGGAGCGGGACATACTCACTCTGGCGGCACGTGGCTTAAGCAATCAGCGCATCGCGGCTAAACTCGGCATATCTAGCCGCACAGTTAAATGTACGCTGCATCGCGCATGCACCACGCTGGGCGTACGAAGCAGACTAGAGGCCGTTTACACATCCGTGGTCTTAGGGTATATTGCTTTAGATGAAATCCTGTCAGTGGATGAACTAACTGTTATTTTAGGGTCCCTGGGCTCCCAGGCACTCCGCGAAACAGCCAAACGTCTGAAGCAAAGGAAGTTTGACGAATTGGTGAACTTGCTTGCTCCCTTCGAACCAACCATACTCCAGAAAGCAGTCAGACGTCTGAAGCAAAGTCGGGAACAGCTTCAATTACCACCTATTGCTTCTAAGGCAATTTCAAACCCATCTAATATTTCTCATCTCCGTCTAAGTAAATGATCGGGATTGTATTCTCGATTCATAGCCAGGTCTTACTGATCTCCAACAGCGCAAAAGAAACCATCATTTGCAATACACATTATTTATTCTCTGGCAAGGGTATGACTTGAAGAGGTGAAAAAGCATGGTGGGCCCGGCTGGATTCGAACCAACGACCAATCGGTTATGAGCCGACCGCTCTGCCGCTGAGCTACGAGCCCACTCGTTCCAGTATTGTTGCTGCCCCCTGCCCCATTCCAACGCACATCGCTGCCAGGCCGTATTTTGCCCCACGGCGCACCATCTCATGGGTCAGCGTAGTAACCAGCCTGGCCCCGCTGCACCCCATGGGGTGACCCAGGGCGACCGCTCCGCCGTTGGGATTTACCTTTTTCTCGTCAATACCCAGTTCTCGTATAGCGACCATAGCCACCACGGCGAAGGCTTCGTTTATCTCCGCTACATCGATATCCGCTATGGTTAGTTTTGCTCTCTCCAGTGCTTTTCTTGTTGCCGGGATGATGCCGAGCCCCATTATCTTGGGATCGACCCCGGCCACAGCCATTGATAGCACCTTTACCCTGGGCTTCAGCCCTATTTCTTTCGCTTTCTCCCTTGGCATGAGCATTATCGCCGCTGCTCCATCGCTTGCCGCTGAGGCAGTTGCCACTGTGATAGTGCCGCTTGGCCGGGTAATGGGCTCCAGCGCAGCCATGATATCGAGAGAGGTATAAGACCTCGGGTTCTGGTCCCTATCTATAAGGTTCTTGCCGCCGTTTTTTAAAGGTACTTCTACCGGGACTATCTCGTCCCTGAACTTACCCTCTTCCTGGGCTGCTATCGCCTTCTGATGGCTCCGTAGAGTGTACTCCTCTTGCTCCTCCCGGCTTATATTATACATCTCCGCCAGGTTCTCGGCAGTCAGGCCCATTGAGGAGGAACTGCGCTCTACGAACTCAAACCGCTTCGGGTTCAGGTCTGCCCCTGTCCCCTCAGGCAGATGGGTCATGTGCTCGATGCCGCCGGCGATAAAGACATTCCCATAGCCTGCCATTATCGCCTGGGCAGCGCTATGGATTGCCGTCATGCCCGAGGCACACTGGCGATTTATAGTTTGCGCCGCTACCCCGAAAGGCAAACCGGCCATAATTGAGATGTACCGGGCAATATTCATCGCCTGCTCGCCGGTCTGGGTAGCGCAGCCTAGAATTACATCCTCTATCTGCGCAGGGTCAATCTTCGTTCTGTTAAGGATCTCCCGGATGACAATGACGCCGAGCTCATCGGAACGGATATCCTTGAACCACCCCTTCTCCGGGTGCGCTCTCGCTATAGGAGTTCGCACCGCATCTACTATTACCGCCTCTCGCATCCCGATTTACCGATACCCGTCCCTGTTCAAATTTCCCTTTTGGCAAACCTATTTTAACCCAGTATGAGGGTACTCGCAAGTGGCTTAGTATTGCTCAGGTAAAGCGCAATGGAGGAAGAAGGAAATTCGCTACCTTGCCTGTGATTGCCTGGCTAGCTTTCTGTAGTACTCTGCAGCCTGTGCTATGCCTTCTCTGAGAGATAGCTTTGGTCTCCAGCCAAGCTCCTCTCGGGCTTTGGTACAGTCGAGAGCGATGCGGTATACCTCGCCCTTGCGTACCGGGGCGTACATAGGCTTTCCTTTATAACCCAGCACGCCAGCCAGGGTATCGAATATCTCCTGGTCCGATGTCTCGACACCTGTTCCAATGTTATAGATAGCGTTTTTGCCTTTGTCCAGAGCCACTATATTAGCCTTCACGATGTCGGAGACGTGCGTATAGTCGCGAGTTTTATCTCCGGGGCCGAAGATGGTGGGTTGTTTCCCGGTGAGCATCTGGATGGCGAAGATGGCTACTACACCTGCTTCTCCGTAGGGATTTTGCCTCGGGCCATAGACATTCGAATATCTCAGTATTACGTAATTAAGCCCGTTGACGATACTATATAGATGGAGGTAATGTTCCACGGTATGCTTGGAGACACCGTACTGAGAGATGGGGTTTATCGGGTGGTTCTCGTCGGCGGGGAGGTACTGTGGATCACCGTAAATTGCCCCGCCTGTTGAGGCATAGACTATCCTCTTGACACCGAAGCGAAGACAATTGGTGATGACGTTCAAGCTGCCCAGAATGTTTGCTTCGGCATCAGCTATGGGGTCTTCACCGGATTTACGCACGTCTATTTGGGCTGCATGATGATCTACTATGTCAGGTTTCTCTCGCTCGAAGACTTCGGATAACTTCTTGTCGCGAATGTCAATCTCGTAGAACTTGGCTTTTGGGTTTAGATTTCCCCTTGAGCCGCTGGAGAGATTATCTACCACCACTACATTGTGATTAAGGCCAACTAAGGCATCCACCAGATTAGAGCCGATAAACCCTGCCCCTCCGGTGACTAGAATCTTCAAATTTATCTCCTCTTTTCTGCTTGTTATTCTACAGTGACGCTCTTGGCGAGATTTCTTGGGGTATCTATGGGGCAGCCTCTCTCTCTGGCAGTGTAATAGGCCAGCAGTTGCAGAGCGACCGCATTGACCACTGGCGAAAATATGGGGCCAACCCTGGGCACTCTGAGCACGAAGTCGACATATTTCTCTATTTCGTCGTCGCCTTCCTCGGCGATAGCTATGACCGGAGATTCCCTGGCTTTTATCTCTTTTATGTTGGCCAAAAGGGTATCATAGGTATTGTCCCGGGCAGCCAGGGCAACTACCGGCGTGTCCGGCGTAAGCAGGGCAAATGGCCCGTGCTTCAGCTCGCCTGCCGGGTAGCCTTCGGCATGGATATAGGAGATCTCTTTCAGCTTCAGTGCCCCTTCCAGAGCTATAGGGAAGTTGATTCCCCTGCCCACGAAAAATACATTTTCGTACCGTGCCAGATACTTGGCTTGTTCAGCTATCACCTCTTCCCTATCGAGTAGCTCCTGCACTTTGTTGGGCAACTGTCTCAGTTCAGTAATCAAGCCTGCTCTGGAGCGGACTCCTGCCGATGACCAGGCTAAAGCCAAGAGATACAGCATTATAAGCTGGGCGATGAAGCTCTTGGTAGCAGCTACACATATCTCAGGCCCTGCTGTTATGTAAAGTGTTTCATCGGCGATGCGCGTGGCGGTGCTCCCGACTACGTTGGTAATCACCAGTGTGCGACAGCCAGACTCCTTCGCCTTTTTCAGCGCTCTCAAGCTATCGGCGGTCTCTCCCGATTGAGTAACGACTACTACCCATGTTTTGTCTAATACAGTGTCGGAGTAATTGAACTCCGAGGCTATCTCCACTCTGACAGGTATCTGGGACAGGCTCTGAATAACATGTTTTCCTACCAGGGAAGCATAGTAGGACGTTCCGCAAGCCAAAATGAGGATATCGCTAAAATCGGCATTTTTTGCTATGCCCAGATTTACCACCGGCTCCAGCGCTGAGATATATCCTTTGTAGGTGTTTCTAATAACCCTGGGCTGTTCATGGATCTCTTTAATCATGAAGTGCTCATGCCCCGCTTTTTGGGCTTCTTCCATGCTCCAGGGTATCCTGTGTTCTGCCCTCTCCACCTGTTTCCCGTTGCTGGTGCACCTGAGCGCATTCTCGGTGATAACGCCGATATCCCCGTCTTCGAGGTAGATTACCCTGTCGGTATAGTCCAGCACTGCGGGAACATCCGAGGCTACGATATACTCTTTATCGCCCACGCCCAAAATTAGTGGGCTCTCGTTCCTGGCTACTACGAGTCCATGCCAGTCAACATGCATAGCGACAAAGGCATATGAACCAGTTATGTCAACTATAGCTCTCGATACTGCCTGCTCCAGGTTACCCTGATAGTATTTTTCGATGAGGTGGGGTATGACCTCGGTATCTGTGTCGGAGCTAAAGACGTGCCCTTCCCTGGTAAGTTGGTCTCTGAGTTGCAGGTAGTTTTCAATCACTCCGTTGTGGACTACGGCGATCTTTCCGCTGCAATCTGTATGAGGGTGAGCATTTATCTGTGAGGGCTTGCCGTGGGTTGCCCATCTGGTATGCCCGATGCCTGTGTGGCTGCTGTGGGGACGCAATAATTTTTCTAGAGAATCAATTCGCACGGCGTCCTTGTAGATTTCCAGGTTTTTTCCGAGCAAAGCGATGCCGCAGGAGTCATAACCGCGGTACTCCAGCCTTTTCAAACAATTGACCAGGACCGGTTGGGCCTGTCTTTTCCCCACGTAGCCAACGATGCCGCACATGATTACATCACTAAGCTTTCGTCGGGAATGCTCTGCTCAAGCACCTTCAGAGCCTTCACCCGGCAGCGATTGCCTATGATTACGCCGGGAGCGGTTATCACGCTGTCCCCGACGCTGCAGTGCTCACCCAGCATAGCGCCAATGCTTACTTGATTATATTCGTCCTCGACCTTGATGTCCGCTGCGCCGCTTTGAGTGACGAAGTGCCCCTTGAGCCGGCATCCCCTGTCGATTATCGAATCCTGCACCGTGGAGCTAGGGCCAATCTCCACTCCATCCGCTATCATGCTGTTATCGATGACTGTGAAAGGCATGATACAGACATTGTCTCCTATGCTGGTGGAAGGCAGGATGCACACGCTCGGCCCTATCTCGCAGTTCTCCCCGATGATGGCTGGCCCTACTATATAGGAATTAGACCTTATAGTAGTGCCTTTTCCTATCGAGACCAGGCCTTTTATACTGGCCCCCCTTTCCACTGTGCCTCCGACGGCGGGGGAGATTTTAGCCAGAGCCAGGTCGTTTAGCTTCAATATGTCCCAGGGATAGACCACATCGAGCCAGGCGCCAGCCGCCTCGCAGGTCTTTACCCTGCGGCCCTGGTCTATCATGTTGCGGATGACGGATGGAATGTCTGTCTCCTGGCCGATTAAGCTGAAGATATCGTCGGTGAAGGCATAGACGCCGGTATTCACCAGATGGCTCAGGATTTCCTTCGGCTTCTCCACGATGCAGGTTACTATCCCGTTCTGGGCTTCGATCACACCATATTTGGATATGTTCTCCTGCTCTTTTACCAGGATGGCATCAGGTTTCTCCTGAACCAAGCTGGCTATGGTGGCAGGCTCTATGATGTTATCCCCGGACAAGACCAGGAACTTGCCCTTAACCTTTTCTTTCATGAGCTTCAGGGCATGGGCAGTGCCGAGTTGCTGCTTTTGCTCCACATACTCTATCTCTACATCGAACTGCTCACCGGAGCCGAAGTAGTCTATAACCTGGTCCTTTCTGTAGCCCACCACAATCACTATTTTGCGAATGCCGTTCTGCGCGACTGCCTCGATTACGTAGCGCAGGATAGGCTTGTTGGCGATGGGTATCATGACCTTGGGCTTTGAGGCGGTGAATGGCCTCAGCCTCTGGCCTTCTCCGGCGGCGAGTATGATAGCTTGTTCTATTCTTTCCACATCAACCCCCACTAAAAAATTCTAAACTCTAAATCCCAAATCCTAAACGATTTAGGTTGAACCTTTCCCGATAAATGACTCCAGGCTACCCGAATAAAACTCCTAGTACCTAATTGCGCAAGAAAGCGTAATAAACGAGATTCTTCCCCTTCACTAC
>JBBIRL010000122.1:0-6446 GCA_037441825.1 Dehalococcoidia bacterium
CCACAACGATTAACCAATGACCCTCACTGTCTCTTCAGGGCGTATTCCTCACCCATAACAGCAACCCTGTTCTCTCTGACCAGCTTCCTGAGATGAGCCAGGACCTGCCTTCGTGCCAGCTCCAGAAGACGCTGGTCCAGCTCGGGGTATATCTCAGCCACCAGCCTCGCCACAGTCTTCCTGCCCTGCCTCAGGCACGATAGGACCTGTCGCTCCCTCTCCTGGCGATGGGCGATCAGTTCCTTTATCTTTCGTTCCGGTTCATGTATCGGCGGGCCATGCCCGGGGCAAATCATACGGATATCATATTTCAGAAGCTTCTTCAAAGAGTCTATGTACTGCGTCATATCGCCATCAGGAGCATCGACGACAGTAGTGCCGATGCCCAGGATATGGTCTCCGGTGAACAGAATCTTGCTTTCCCTCACATAGACGCAGATGCTGGCAGGGCTGTGGCCCGGTGTATAGACCATTTCCAGGTGCATGCCACCTATGTCCAGGACATCGCCGTCCCCGACCAGGATGTCTCCTGTCACCCGGTACTTTCTTCTCGCCTTTCCGGCGGCAAGCGAGTGCATCACAATTTGAGCGCCCGTCGCATTCTTGATAGCGCGGCAGCCCCCGATGTGGTCGGGGTGCGGGTGGGTGACTATGATATAGGCCAGCTTCAATGGGGCCAGGCTCTTAATATACTCAATCCTGCTCCGGGCTGCTTCTCTATCTTCAAACCCCGAATCTATAAGCGCAGCCTCTTTGCCCACAACAAGGTAGACGTTGGGCACATACACCCCCATAAAGGTCCAGGTGGGCATCGGAATCGAATGAACGCCTGGTGCTATTTCCATCTTTTCTACTTACTCGCTATTCTCGCTTGCCCCTATCCTGATGACTGTCCTGGCTTCTTTCCCTCATCAGGCAACTGCGAGAGCAGCGGAATAATCTTGTCTTTGCGCGGCCAGACGATGGAGGCTATCACAGCAATGAATAGTACACCGGCAACCACGCCCAATGCAATCTCCGTCGGTATTTTATAGAAGTCTGCAATCAGCATTTTAGCCCCCACAAAGATAAGGACGACTATAAGCCCGTAACGGAGATAATAGAACAGCCTCATTACCCCGGCCAGTGCGAAGTAAAGCGACCTCAGCCCCAGAATAGCGAAGATATTAGAGGTGTAAACAATAAAAGGATTCAACGTAATGGCAAGCACTGCCGGTACCGAGTCCAGGGCGAACACAATGTCGGTGGTTTCAATGACCAGCACCACAATCAATAACGGCGTGGCAAGGTAAAGCCCCGCCCTCTTCACCAGGAACTTACCATCTTCGTAATTCTCTGTTACCCGCACAAATCGCCGGAACAATCTGAGCACCGGGTTCTTCCCCGGCTCTATCCTCTCATTCTTCTGAAAAGCCATCCTTATGGCAGTTACGATGATGAATGCTCCAAAGATGTAGAACACCCAGTCGAATCTGTTCAACAGTTCTATGCCTGCCACGATGAAAATCAATCGCATGATGATAGCGCCGATAATGCCCCAATAGAGCACCTTGTGCTGATACACGGGTGGGACTGCAAAGTAGGCGAAAATCAGCAGAAACACGAAGAGGTTGTCTACACTGAGAGATTCCTCGATCAGGTAACAGGTTAAGAATGCCAGAGCATCGCCATGACCACGCCACAGGTAAATCCCCAGGCAAAACAGTAGGGCCAGGGCAACCCAGAAGCCAGTCCACAGCAGCGCTTCTTTGATCTTAATCTCGTGAGCCCTGCGGTTAAAAACCTTGAGGTCCAGGGTCAGCATCACGAGCACGAAGGCGCCGAAGCCAACCCACCACAGAACATGGCTCGACATTAAAGCTGCACCTTCTTCTCTACACCACGGCTGTAAAGCAAAGTCAGTGAGGGTCTGGATAGCAAGAAGCTGTGATGAGGAGGCAATCCTTTAATGTTCTTGTGGGAATTCTCTACAGCAAAAGGAGATACTCGCGTCACAGCCACCACCGGCTTCAGGGCATGCATCAAGAGGTTATCCCCGATACATTTACCTCATACCCCGGGTTTAGGTGAATACCCCCGCCTTCTTAAGCTCGCGGAGCTTCTTCACTATCCCCTGTTCCTCCACAAAGTGCGTGGTGTAATCTCCCTTTCGGAATGACTCGTTGTCCAGGGCTACTATATGGAACGGGATATTGGTTTTCACTCCCTCGATTTGGTACTCCTTAAGCGCCCTCTTCATAGTCTCAATAGCTTCAGTGCGGTTTCTGCCCCAGGACAACAGCTTGGCTATCAAGGGGTCATAATGGAACGGTATAGCATATCCCGCATAAACACCGCCATCCACCCTGACGCCGAAACCGCCGGGCGGGTTATATGCTGCAAGTTTGGCCGGAGCAGGCATGAAATTCATGAACGGGTCCTCGGCATTGATCCTGCATTCTATGCTCCAGCCCCGGAGTTTGATATCCTGTTGACTGTAGCCAAGCTCCTCGCCGGCAGCTATCCTCATCTGTTCCTTAACCAGATTGATACCAGTTAGAAGCTCAGTGATGGGATGCTCCACCTGGAGACGAGTATTGACCTCGTTGAAGTAGTACTCGTTATTATCCATCGAATAGATGAACTCCACAGTCAGCGCATTAACATATTTTAGAATCTTTGCTACCTTAACTGCGTCAGAGCCCATCTTCTCCCTTAACTGTGGGGTCATTATGGGAGAAGGGCCCTCTTCGATGAGCTTTTGATACCTTCTCTGAACGGAGCATTCGCGATCGCTCACATAAACGGTGTTGCCCTTCTTGTCGGCCAGAATCTGAAACTCTATATGTTTCGCTTTGGTGATATATTTCTCGATATAGAAAGCAGGCAGACCGAAAGCTTCGCTGCCCAGCGATTTGGCATAATCCATCGCCGCCTGCAGCTCTTCTTTGTTCTTAGCTACTTTCATACCTATCCCGCCGCCGGCACCGCTCGGTTTCACAATCACGGGATAACCGATGCCGTCCGCAACCTCGAAAGCCTTGACCATGCCGCTGGCATCATCAATAGCCCCATCGGAGCCAGGCGACACTGGAACGCCGTTTTTTTTCATGAGATCGCGGGACTTATGCTTGGGCTTAGCCTCATGCATGGAATAGCTGGGGGGACCGATGAATACAATGCCCCTGGCCTCACAGGCCTCGACAAACTTCGGGTTTTCCGCGAGAAAACCGTATCCCGGGTAAATAGCTTCAACCTGTGCCTTCTCAGCTATGCCCAGTATTTTCTCTATATTCAGGTAGCTGGCATTGGGTTCCGGGTCGCCCAAAGGATAGGATTCATCGGCATTTTTCACGAATAGCGCCGTGGCATCTGCATCCGAGAAAACGGCCACGGACCGTATCCCCATCTCCCTGCATTCCCTTACTGCCCTGAGAGCGATTTCCCCACGATTAGCTACTAGGACCTTTTTGAACATTATCCCTTACCTCTCTACTTTGGAGGATTAAGCTCCTTAACATTCGATAAGTGCGATAAGGTCTCCCGTTTCCACCGTCTGCCCTGCAACTACCTTAACCTCTATAACCGTGCCCTCTACAGGCGACATTATCGGGTTCTGCATCTTCATCGACTGCAAGACGCAGATCTCCCCATCCTCCGTTATCGAGCAGCCGGCCGTGACCGCCACGCTGACTATTTTGCCCGGTATCGGAGCCTCGATTCTTTCTTGAGCCATCTCTTACTATTCTCCTTTGCCTTCCTTTGATTTTCCCCTGGTTTGACACAACTCGAAATAGTCTATACTTAGTCTCAGTATATGTCAAGAAAACTTAACCCCCAGCTTCAGGGATGGGGAAAATAGATGTTTATGTGCAACTCTTCCAGGATAGTTGACGGTAGTTTCAGCAACACCTAAAATCTATTGTAATGTCTAAAACCTACCCTGTTGTCCCGAAGAAGTAATATGAGTTCAAAACAGTTAAGACAGAAGCTCCTTGCGCTCGATAAGATGGGGCACAGGCTCCGGCAGGGCGGCAACCTTGCCAGAATAGAAAGACATCGCGCCAAAGGTAAGCTCACAGCGCGCGAGAGGATAGATAAGCTTCTCGACCCCGGCACTTTTCGGGAGTTCGACCTCTGGGGCACACCTATGGCTACAGGGACTCTTACCGACTATAAAAAGGGCCCTGCAGACGGCGTTGCCGTGGGGTACGGCGAGGTAAACAGCCGCCCTATCTACGTCTGGTCACAGGATGTTACCGTCTTCGGTGGCACCGTAGCCACAGTCCATGCCCGCAAGATAACCATGGTTATGGAGAAGGCCATAGAGGCCAGAATTCCCATCGTAGGCATCATCGACTCCGAAGGGCCACGAATCGAGGATGCAATTCAATACTATCGTTTCTACTCCCCCGAATCTATGGTCTACTTCCAGACCCTGGCCTCAGGTGTGGTCCCTCAAATCTCTCTGATTATGGGGCCATGTGTTGGCGAGATGGCTATCTCCGCTTCTTTGGCTGATTTCGTCTTCATGGTGAAAAAAACGAGCTATATGCATATAGCACCGCCTCCTGAAGGCAAGACCGCTGATAAAGTAGGGGATGCCTCGGGGCATGCCCAGGAAACAGGCTGCTGCGATGTGCTGGCTGAAGATGACGAGGAATGCCTGCAAAGGTGCCGAGAGCTGTTAAGCTACCTCCCCTCGCATAACCAGGAGCTTCCCCCCATCGTAGAAACCGCCGACGACTCTGATCGCAGGGAGGAGGAGCTTCTGGAGATAGTCCCCTTCAATATGAAGAAGGCATTCGACATGCGCAGGATAATTTCCCTGATTGTAGATAACGGCAAGCTCTTCGAGATAAAGCAGCAGTGGGCAACCAATCTGATAACAGGGTTTGCCCGCCTGGGCGGGCAAACAGCAGGCATAATAGCCAATAACCCGCAGTCCCTCGGCGGCTCTCTCACGCTTGACGCGGCAGACAAGATGGCGCGTTTCGTCAGGTTCTGCGATGCCTTCAATATACCCCTGGTCTGGCTGGCAGATACCCCTGCCTTCATGCCCGCGGTTGAAGAAGAGACCAGAGGACTGATACGGCATGGCTGCAAAGTGGTGTTCTCCAACGTTGAGGCTTCGGTGCCCCAGATAACCATTGCCATACGCAAGCTTTACGGAGGAGGTGGAGTCGCCATGCCCGGCACAACGCTGGGAGGCGATCTCGATATAGCCTGGCCCTCCGTGGAGCGCGGCTTGATGGGTGCAGAAGCAGCGGCATCCATTATATACAAGAGAGAGTTGCGAGCCCTTAAAGAAAAGGACGAAGCCGCGCTAAAAGAAAGACACGCCCAGCTTGTCTCGGAGATGCAGCAAAGGCTGAGAGGACTGGAGCGCGAGTGGGGGCAAGAGTTCATAGACCCGCGCGACACCCGCCCCTTCCTCATTAAAGCGCTCAAGATATTTGCCCACAGGCAAGAGGACAGACCTCCTCGAAAACACGAAAACATGCGCCTATAACCGTTAGGTCAAAGGCTAACGCCTCTCTTGAACCCGTCAGCCGCCAGAACGGCCGCTCCAATGGCCCCAATAACATCGGGTTCTACGGGGAACTTGACGAATTCCGTCCCCAGCGCCTGTTCGAGGTATCTGAACACACCTGTGTTCTTGGCCATACCGCCCGTCATGGCGATATCATTCCTGATGCCCAATCCCCGTACCAATTGAAGGATATAGCGCGCTGCGCTTTCGTTGATGCCAGCGGCAATGTCAGCGGGATTTCTTCCCTCAAGGGCCAGGCGCTTGATGTCAATTTGGGTCAGGATACAGCAGAGCTTATTCAAAACGACCGGGTCCTGCGCCTCCTGAGACAAAGGGCCCAACCGGGAAACATCGACGCCAAGGCTCTCAGCCATGAGCTCAAGGGCTCTGCCCGTGCCAGCGGCGCATTTCACGTTCATCCGGAAGTCCACCAGAGTCCCATGCTTATCAACCCGCAGCGCCTTGCAGTCCTGCCCACCACCATCGATGATTGTCCTGACGCCCGGTACCAGCCAGTGGGCACCTTTCCCGTGGCACGATATCTCGCTCATATTGCTGTGAGCAAATGGTATCAGGCTGCGCCCATAACCCGTGCTTATGCAATAGTCGATTTGCTCATAGGAAAGGGCAAGCCTAGCGAGCAGCCTGTCCATAACATCGCAAGCAGATTGAACGGCCTTTGCCCTCGACCGCACTACCTCGACTCCAAGGAGGACATCATTCCTTATCACTGCTGCTTTCGTGGTCAGAGCTCCCACATCACATCCGGCAGTGAGCATTTTATTGGCCTCTCCGTCCGTAAAAACGCTCGGCTAAAATCATGCTGATGGTCTCAATACTAAGGTCGCGTCCCTCCCTGGCGACAAGTGCAGCCCCGTAGGCTCCAAGTACCTGAGGGTCAACGCCGTTAAAACCGGCTAACTTTAACCCCAGC
>JBBIRL010000123.1:0-1103 GCA_037441825.1 Dehalococcoidia bacterium
ACCAGTTCGACCCCATAAGCCAGGGCTGGCGTGACTACTACTGGAAGCCGATGAAGAAGATGCTGGAAAAGTAGGGGCAGATACATGTGTCTGCCCCTATAGATGCCCTCTCCTCACTTCAACCGCTAGCTTATTATTGGGAAACCTCTTGACAAGCCTAATTTTGTCGGGTATAATTTCAGTGTTATCTGATTTATCAGAATAAGCATAATAAACTGAAAGATTTTACGTAAGAAGGAGGGGGAGATGGTCAAAAAAGGCAAAAATGGATACTGTTGCGTGCCGATGGAAAGTGGGATGGGCTGCTGTAAAGTGGAATCGCTGATAAGTGTGGATGAACGGGGTCAGATGGTGCTCCCCAAGGAGATAAGGGAAAAGGCGGGGATTCGTGCCGGCGATAAATTAGCTGTGGTAGCCTGGGAAAAAGATGGCCAGGTCTGCTGCATTTCTTTGGTCAAGGTTGAGGGTATCACTGAGATGGTAAAAGATATGCTTGGGCCCATGATGAAGGAGATACTACGAGATTAGAAGGAGGCGTTTGAAATGAAAGAAAATGAAGTAAGGAAGGCTGTGCGGGAGGGCTATGGCAACATCGCTAAGCAGTCCAGTTCATGCTGTGCATCTTCATCCTCGTGCTGTGGAGGTGGTGTAGCGCAGGACATCAGCCGGGCAATAGGATATAGCGAGGAAGACCTCAAATCGGTCCCCGAAGGCGCCAATGTGGGCCTCGGCTGCGGCAATCCCATAGCGCTGGCCTCTCTCAAGAAAGGCGAGACTGTACTCGACCTTGGCTCCGGTGCCGGTTTCGATTGCTTTCTGGCTGCTGATAGGGTGGGCAAGAAGGGAAAGGTTATCGGTGTGGACATGACCCTGGAGATGTTGGAGAGGGCACGGGAGAACGCCCGGAAGGGCGATTATAAGAATATAGAGTTCCGGCTGGGCGAGATTGAGAACCTTCCTGTTGCTGACAGCTCTGTCGATGTGGTCATCTCCAACTGTGTTATCAACCTGTCGCCCGATAAAAGGAGGGTGTTCCAGGAAGCATTCCGGGCATTGAAGCCGGGAGGCAGGCTGATGGTCTCAGATATAGTCTTGTTGAAGGA
>JBBIRL010000123.1:1203-6436 GCA_037441825.1 Dehalococcoidia bacterium
TAAGCTCGGTACTGAGCATAAAGGTCAGCGCGGCTAAACCCTAGTGAGATAGCTTCGGAGGACACGAACAGACTACTTGATCTCTAATACTCCCTCATATCCATTAAGTCGTTTGACTGGTATCGTTGTCTGGGATACAATGCTCGCCAATGGTGTTGAATCCAGCATTGGAGAGGCAGGCAAGGATAGAACTCCCCAGAATTAAGCTGTATGGTTATGAGGAGGTATTATGAAGTGCTCAATTCATCCCGAAGCTGACGCTGTGGGGGTCTGCGTTAACTGTGGCAAGGCTGTTTGTTCAACATGCCGTACTGTAATAGGCGGAAAGACCTATTGTCCTGAATGCGCCACAAGCGTTTCCCATGTAGTAGTGAAAAGAAAACGGACAGGAAAGCCGATCGCAGGCGGAATTTTGGGCATAATCGCTGGTGTGGTAGGCGTTTTCCTTGGTATTATTTTTATCGCTGGTGGCACTACAGTTGATTACCCCTGGCAGTCGGTTGACTGGACAGGGATAGGGCTCGGAATTGCCCTGGTCGTCCTCGGGATTTTAGCCATTTTGGGCTCAAGTTTCGCGGTTGTCCGGAGAAATTTTACCCTGTCAGTTATAGGTGGTGTCAGCGCTCTGCTGGGAATATGGCCACTGGGCTTACCGGCACTGATATTGATAGCGAAGTCCCGAAACGAATTTCAACCAGCATCTGCAAACCAGATCTGTCCCAGTTGTGGCCGGAACAATCCTAAAGGCTCGAGATTCTGTGCGAACTGTGGACGTGAGCTAACATGACCAAGTCTGGCGTCTTAAAGAGTTGCAGCGGAACCTAATCACCCTTCGCTTGCACTACCCGTTCAGCTACAACAAACCTCCTGCCCCTGATGTGCATCACAGGCTTGGCTTTGGAGACATCGAATTCGTTTTTATTCATGAACTCGTCTTTGCACTCGGCATAAACCACCCTGCCCACGACCAGTATATGGTCTCCGGCTTCCTTCTCGAACTCAAGCTGGCACTCTATCCAGCCCGCGCACTCTTCGATTGATGGCGACTTGACTTTCTGCGACTTTCTCTCGGTCAGCCCTGCCTTGTCGATCTCGCTCACGCCCTTAGGAAATGCCTTGGAACAGACCCAGAGCTTGTCCAGCAGCCCTTCGGGCACGATGTTCAGCACGAAGTCGCCTGTCTCCCTGGTGTTTTCCAGCGTGTGCCTGTGAGGTGCGGAGGCGTAAAGCACTAGCGGCGGGTTTGACGATACTGGCGTAACAAAGCTGAAGGGTGCAGCGTTGGCTCTGCCCTCTTTGTCCACCGTGGAGATGAGCACAACGCATCTGGGGGAAAGTATCTCGTAGAAGCCGGAAGGATTTATTTCCACTTTAGCCTCCTCTCTGGGTGGGATAGGACTGTGAGATTGCTTCGCTTCGCTCGCAACGACATTTTGGGGTAGGGGAGACTCACGGGTCTCCCCTACAAGTTCTCGATATAGCCCAGCACTTCCATCAGGTCTTTAGCCTCAAAATCGGGCTTAGGCAAGTTTTCCGTTAAAGGAATGCCTCTGCGGTTGACCCACACGGTAGCCAATCCAGCGCCCTTGGCCGCTGCTATGTCGTGTTCCAGGCTGTCGCCTATGACGAGCACTTCCTCAGAGCGGGAATTAGTTGACATAACAGCATTATTGTAATAGCTGCTGCTGTGGCCCTTCAGACCAAGGTGGTCTTTATCGAAAGTGTAGCTGAAATAGCTCATGCCCCCTGCTTTCCCTAATGCTTTGGCCTTCTCCGGCGCATAGTCGCCGGTGGTTAGGCAGAGGATATGGTTGTCCTTGACCTTGTTCAGGAAGGGTAGGGCATCGGGGTAGAATGAGGGGTTCGTCCAGGTCTCCTGCTGCGCCTGCCTGAACCTTCCCGCCAGCGTGCGGGCTATCTTGTCGTCGTAGGGCTTCTTCAGATAGTCGAAGAGAAGCCTCTGGTGAAAGAAAAAATCATCGTGCTTCTCGGGGTATTGTACGTGGACTATGCCCCGGTGCACGTGTAGATATGCCTTCCAAATCTGCATACCGTCCAAACCCAGTATACCGTCCAGCCTGCGTGCATACTTGGCGTCGGAATCGTGAAGCGTGCCGTCGTAGTCTATGAAAAGCACCTTTCTCATATCAGGGAAACACACTGTGGAGGCGCTTCAGGGCCTCCATCTCCTCTCTATAGCCCAGCCTGGCCTGGCGCACTGCGCGGGCCAGGACTTCGATGCTCTTATCGTAGGTCTTGTGGTCTATAGGGTAAGGGATGCCGTCCTTGCCGCCGTGGGCGAAGCTGTAACGGGCGGGGTCGCGGAAGCTGGGAGAAACGCCGTAGACCAACTCCGAGATGAGGCTGAGGGAACGGATAGTCGCAGGGCCTACGCCTTCCAGTCCCAGCAAATTCTCAAAATTCTCAGGCTTGCGTTCATAGGTATGCAGAAATATCTTCCCCAGACGCTCGGGATGCAGGTCTGCCACACTGAGGTAGTGATGTTCGGGAAGCGTCAGCGATTTCAGTCTTTTCAACTCGTCAATCAGCTTTTCGGGCTTCTCCTCGGCGGCAACCTGTGTTACCACATTGCGCGCCCCCTCGCTTTCGGCAGCTACTAAGTTCAGCACAGTGTCGAAGCCCTGAGAGCAGATAGCGGCATGGGGTTCGCAGACGTAGTCCTTGACCCCCTCGCTGAGCCAGTGATACCTGCGGGCATAGCGGTTCTTCTCATTCATGCCCTGCTGTATCACAGCCCAGTTGCCCCTGGCAGTGAACAGGAAGGTATGGTGATAGAGCTGGTAGCCATCCTGCAGCGCAACTGAGTCCACCTTTGCCGTCATCCTGCTGGCATAGACCAGAGGCTCAGGGTCTCTGGAGAGTAGTTCACAGTGCTGCGTAATCTGCGCTGGTGTCTGCCTCGAGGTCTTGCCCTTGCCTCCGGCGATGTAAAACCCCAGGTATTTTTCCAGTCCTTTTGTTCCTTCCTTGAGAGCACCGCAGACCGTGGTGGTAACGCCGCTGGAATGCCAGTCCCAGCCCAGCACACAGCCCAGCGCCTGGAACCAGAAGGGGTCGGACAGACGGCGCAGCATCTCATCGGGCCCGAACTCCTCCACAACGGCTATGGATATCTCGCGGGAGAGCCTGGTCATGCGCTCGAAGAGCCAGCGGGGCGCTTTACCATAGTGGAGGGGAAGATTGGCTACGCCTGTCCTGTTTGCCGGAGACATATTTAGATAACCTTTCCTTTTCCCAAGCCTATTATATCCTGAAATAGAGGGATGTTGTAAATTTGTAAGGGCGACTCATTGAGTCGCCCTTACGTGTTAAAATCCCCCTTGCCCCCTTTACAAAAGGGGGAAGGCTAGTCGCTGTGCAGATAGGCGTTTTCCATATACTGGAATGTCATGCGCTGTGCGTTGTAAAACGAGGCATTGAGCGCGATAGTCGAACGCATTACGCTGGTATACGCATCCGGTTGCTGATAGAACATAGGCAAAATTACGCTCTCCAGCTTGTGGTAAAGTGAAGCTATATCCTTGGAGGGGTCGCTCTCGGGTTGGTCGGACTCGCCGATAGACCAGCCGGTAACACCCTCCACATGACCTTCAACCCACCAGCCGTCAAGTATGCTAAGGCTGGGCACTCCATTGAGCGCCGACTTCATGCCGCTGGTGCCTGAAGCCTCGTCAGGTTTTTGGGGGGTGTTGAGCCACAGGTCAACACCTGAGCACATGAGTTTGCCCAACGCCATGTCGTACTCCTCCAGATAGACAACACGTATGGTATCTCGTAGAGCGTTGGCAGCTTGGAATATACGCCTGATCAGGGCCTTTCCGCCTTCATCCCTGGGATGGGCCTTGCCTCCATAGATGACCTGCAGGGGGCCAGCCTGGTGCGCTATCGTCTTCAGGCGTTCCAGGTCGGAGAACAGCAGGTCTGCCCGTTTATAGGCGGTGGCGCGCCGGGCAAAGCCGATGGTCATCGCCTTGGGGTCGAGTCGTACACCGGTACGCCGTTCTACTTCTGCAAGCAGGTCTCTCTTGGCCTCGACATGCGCCTCCCGGATCAGGTCGAGCGAGCAGCTTATAACGTAGCGCAGGTAGAGGCTATCGTGACGCCACTCAGGAAAGTGGTGGTCGTAGAGTCGTTGGAATGGCATTGATGTCCAGGTTACGGCGTGCACGCCGTTGGTGATGGAATTGATAGGATAGTTGGGAAACATACTTCGGGATATTTCCTCATGTCTCATGGACACCCCGTTTATATAGCGCGAGAATATCAAGGCGAGATGTGTCATGTTCAATACCCCGTCCTGGAAGGCTCCCACTGCTTGCAGCGCGTTAGTCGGCTCATCCCCCAGCACTTTCCTGACCATGTCCGTGGGGAATTTATCCATGCCGGCGGGGACGGGCGTGTGGGTGGTGAAGACGCACCGGTGGTGTACCGCATCTATGTCTGCTTTAGTAACGTTGTGGAGTCCCTTCCTTTCGTGGTGTTCTTCGAGAAGCGCCAGAGTGAGCAGCGCAGAATGGCCCTCGTTCATGTGGTAGGTTGGCACCCTTTTGTACCCCAGGGCAAGCAGCATTGCTGCTCCGCCCAAACCGAGTATGACTTCCTGGCACAGGCGGTAGTGGTCGTCGCCGCCGTAGAGGTAGTCGGTTAGAGTCTGATTCCAGGGGCTGTTTTCGGGCAGCGCTGTGTCCAGAAGAAATACGGGTACGTCGTGACCTGCCACACCATGCACAACATAGCGCCAGGCCCGGATTTGCACTTTTCGCCCCTCTATTCTTAGCGAAACGCGGGGCTGCATGGGTTCCAGTAATTTCTCCGGAGACCATATAGCGGGACTCTCGGTCTGGTTTCCCGAGGCATCCAAGTGCTGGCGGAAATAACCTTTGCGATACAGGAGTGTCACGCCCACCATAGGTATGTCTAAGTCGGAGGCAGCGCGCAATGTATCGCCGGCCAGCATACCCAGGCCACCGCTGTAAGTGGGCATAGCGGGATCCAGGCCGACTTCCATGGAGAAATAAGCGACTGTAGGCGGATGCACCATCATATCAGATGTATGTTTGTTCAAGAGCGTCTCCAAATCGTTCCAGATTTTGTGAGTTGATTGGAATCATCGAACTGCCTGCGAAGGGCCTTTTTCTCGATGGCGAGCATCTTCTTGAGACGGCGGGGATGCCGCTCCTCTTTAGAGAAGCGCGCATTTAAGAATGCTATG
>JBBIRL010000124.1:0-6402 GCA_037441825.1 Dehalococcoidia bacterium
CTCAAAGGTATGCTTTTGATTGTTTTGAGGTTCTGGGTGATGTCCTCGCCGCGGAATCCGTCGCCGCGGGTGGCCCCTGTGACATACTTTCCCTCCTGGTAAATCAAAGCCACGGCCAGGCCGTCCATCTTATGCTCGGCGACCAGGTCGAATTCTGGATCGCCCAGCAGGCCTGAGACTCGCTTGTGCCAGGCGAGGAGCTCTTCGTGAGAAAATGCCTTGCCCAGGCTGAGCATGGGTATCCGGTGCTCCACAACGCCGAAGGCTTCTACAGGGGCTGCCCCGACCCGCTGTGTCGGCGAGTCGGGCGTGAGAAACTGAGGGTAGTCCTCTTCGAGGCGCTGAAGCTCTCTCATGAGCCTGTCATAGTCGGCATCGCTGATCTCGGGGCTGTCGAGCACGTAGTAGCGGTGGTTATGATAGTTTATCAGCTTCCTTAGCTCGTCGATTCTTTTCTTTGCCTCGCTCTTTTCCACAGCACCTGTCCCTGCAATAATTTTTCGTAGCGAACCAGGCCAGAACTGTTTTTGCTTTTGTAGTATAGCACAGTTCGGGAAGACGGCAAGAATGAGTTTTTAGAGAGGTAATGGGGAGCAGTGGAAAAGACGTTTGTAAACGCTCTCAATTATTTTGGTGTTAATTACCACTGCATAAGGCTATAATAGAATTGTGGATAAAGACTTGTCGGCCTGGGAGAAATGAAGAACCATGAGTAAGAGCAAAGTCGCCCTTGTAAGATGCGATACATATGATGATGAAAAGGTGGATAAAGCTGTCCAGTACGGGCTTGACCTTCTGGGAGGAATCACTCAGTTCGCAAAGCCAGGAGAAAGAATAGTACTGAAACCAAATGTGCTGATCGGCTCGAAGCCTGAGAAGAGTGTGACCACGCACCCGGCTGTGTTTAAAGCTGTGGGCCGACTATTCAAAGAAGCAGGTGCCAGCGTGTCTTATGGCGACTCGCCAAGCTTTGGGAAATGCGAACCCAATATCAAAAAATCAGGTCTCAAACAGGTGGGCGACGAACTGGGGCTCAGCATCGCTGATTTTGATTCCGGCAGGACGGTAAGTCATAAGGATGCGCTGCTGGTAAAGAGCTTCATCATTGCCAACGGCGTGCTGGACTCGGACGGCCTGGTTACTCTTCCCAAGCTGAAAACTCACCCGTTGCCCCGATTCACAGGAGCGGTGAAGAACCAGTTCGGATGCATTCCCGGGCTGCTTAAAGGCCAATACCATGTCAAGTTACCTGACCCGTATGATTTCTGCACAATGCTGGTTGATTTGAACACGCTGGTCAAACCACGCCTGTGTGTTATGGATGGCATCATAGCTATGGAGGGCAACGGGCCAAGAGGCGGTAAACCGAAGAAAATGAGCGTTTTGCTGCTGTCCGACGACCCGATTGCGATAGACGCCACGGCTTGCAGGATCATTGACCTTGACCCGGAAGCTGTGCCAACATCGAGGGCGGGTGAAAAAGCGCGGTTGGGAACATATCATAGTGAAAACATCGAAATAGCAGGCGAAGGCATAGAATCATTCCTCGACCGGAGTTTCGAGGTGATTCGAACTCCGCCGACGCCCTGCACCCGCAGCCGGGTGAGAGCATTTGTCAAAAACCGGATATGCGAGAAGCCGGTTATCGACGAAGCCAAATGCACCAAATGCGGCGTTTGCGTTAAGATGTGTCCGGTTGAACCTAAAGCCGTTGACTGGCACACCGGAGATAAGTCCAGGTCGCCTACGTATAAATATGACCGCTGCATCCGCTGCTTTTGCTGCCAGGAAAACTGCCCTGAGGGAGCGGTCTTTGTTGAGAGTCCGATGCTGGGTAGAATCTTCTTTCATGCCCAGCCAGATGCTTAACCTTGTTTGAACCGCCTGCCTATGTCACGCAGGAACTTCTCGACTTCAGGCGATAGTTTCGTTTCTTCCTGGGCCTGGCCGACCCGCGAGTCGTAGTAGGCTTCCAACTGGGTCAGAATGAGCCTATAGCCCGGCTCCTGCTGAATAAATTGCTCTGCGATATGGCTAACCTGCTCTTGTTGTTCCTTAGCTTTATCAGCATCCTCTTCGGCGAGCGGGAAATCATATAAAACGGAGAGCACCTCCATCAGCCTTTTCTTGCCCCGGTAATCGTTCTCAACCATGAGATACTGTGGCAAATGCACTATGAGGCTGAGCGTCTCCATGCCTGCTTCAAGTCCCATCTGTGATATTAGATAAGCGATTGTAGTAGGTCCCTGATAGTCACTTGATACTACGTTCGCTATCTCTAACTCTTTCTGAAGCCTTAGATTGCTTGCCGAGCCTGTGACCAGTAGCGGCCTGGTATAGGGCATCATATCGTACATGGCTCCGATGAGGCAGTATCTTCTGACTCCGAAATTCTTGAGGAGACGGAATACCGAGTTGACGTATGTCTCGGACAGCATATGCGGCTCCAGGAGGTGCAGGAATATAAAGTCGTGACCTTCGAGCATTCTGGCATAGCTGACGGTGGTATTGGGAATCTGCACCTGACGGCGGCCCTCTTTGAACTCCAGAGTCGGTCTATAGCGTGTGAAGTCGAAGAAGTTCCCCGGCCTGGCTATTTTACCTAATTCCGCCGCTTTTAAATAAGACTCCAAACGAGACAGCGTCATCGTCCCCACATTGCTGACATCGATCCAGGGCTTAAGGACAGCCAGGGCATGTGGCTCGTTCAATCGCGGTACAGGCTCATAAAGCTCAAATGCACCTAATCTCATAAATACATTTTAACACAGATAGGCATACGGACAAACTTTGAGTTTAAGGTATAGGAAAGGCGGCATAAAGCACTAAATGGGCAGTGGTGCGGCAGTGTCCTCTAGACAAACTGCAATTTTCTTTGGTTCATTATTAAGCACTACATCATCACGTCACGACAGAACATCTACAAGAATATGCGGATGAATAGGGCTTTAGATTTAGATACAATCATTAGTAAAGATGAGCAGCCGATGTTCACTACGATGCTGCCGCAGGTGGTTCAGCGTGCTTCCGAGTAGGCTTCGGGGTGTTAGCAACTTTTTTTAGTGCTGCCAATACCTCAGCTTAGCAGCACCTGGTTCATAATATTCCAAGTTCTTTGGGGCTAGGTGCGATTTCTCACCACCTGTAGACCTATTCTTAAGCGTAGACCTTAATACCTTTATGGCCTAAAATTCTCTCTACTTCTGCTCGATTAGGCAGATCCTCTGTAACTACACCTGTGCTAACGCACAGCAATTCTATGCCTCTTGGATTGCCTTCGGCATCGTAATCAATACGTCTTTCCTCATCTAAATCCTTGCCATAAGCATAAGGTTCGGCACTCAGAAGTATATAAATGGCATCTGCTTTCCTATCGTATCTAATTCTCATATATCTTCCTCCCTCCTAGAAATCCGCCACCGTGATAACAAAATTTGAATCGTCTTTGGCTATAACAACCTTTATTCCTCTACCACTCCCTAACCTTGCCCTATAAATTGGGTCTCCCTTCTTATCTGTATAACGTGTATCCCATCCACTCAAACATTCCTTCACTTCTAACTCAGTAATCGAACGGTCTCGCATTTGGTCTTTGGCATGTTTAGAATATCTCACATTCAAAATCCATGCCTAGATATAGACATCTATATACAGCAATATACTATGTAAAGGCTTTACATTTGTCAAGTTTTTTCAATTAGTTTTCAAATGCTTTTATATGTTTTTGTATGTTTTCTTGATTAACATTTAGTCCCATTTCGTCCATTCAATAGTACTACTACGTGCTTCTAGGGTAACATCGCCAACTTTAATTGTGCGTGTCAGGCGGCGTTAAGCAAAGCAGCGGGCAAAATGCTATAATATCCTCCGAGTTTGCACCTGGGGAAGTGTCGGAACTGGCAGACGAGCATGACTTAGGATCATGTGGGGCAACCCATGGGGGTTCGAGTCCCCCCTTCCCCACCAAAGAAGATTATTCCACACCTCAGTATCGCTATGCAAGAAGCTGACTTGTACCTGACGAAGGTGGACATTTGCCGTTACTGGCCAGCAGATGTCGGTGTATCGTGTAAGGATTTTACGGAGCGCTGGGCGGCGGGAAAAGATAGCATAGAAGATTACGCCTTTCTTACTCCCAGGCAAGCACACTCTTTTAAACTAGTACTGGAAGCCAAGAAATACCTTCCTTCTGTCCCCCTATTGACCATGCCTCAACCTATGGAAGCAGGTCTTTTCCCTATAAATGAACCCGATGAAGACTCTCTGGTGATTGTCAGTGGAAACAATCGGCTAACCTTCGAGGTGCTGGCTGCCATATGGGCACAAGGCGTAACACCTGCCTACTTTCTTATGGTTGACTGTCTGGGTAACACCGTTGATATGGCCATGGTTTATGGCGATTTTACGTCAATGCGGCTTGCACAGATATTGAGGACAAGCGGCTTGGAAAGCAAAGTCAAACACCGCCGGATGATAGTGCCTGGCTTGACAGCTCCGTTAGCTGACGAATTTGCTGCGACAACAAATTGGGAGATAGAAGTAGGCCCTGTCTGCGCGGTAGAGTTACCTCTTTTCCTTGGAGAACGCTGGGTATTGGGGACTTAATAAATAGGCTGTCCCATGATTTCTTGCGAGAACCCAAAGGGGCAACCGCTATCGTGATTTTCTAAAAAGAGACAATAAGTTTCAAGACTCATCTAGAGGCGAACCGCCTCACCACAGCCTCGGCCCTCAGCCGCCACCTCTTGCAAACCATGTCTTAGCCAGCCCACAGCTCTGACACGATGTACCGAACTCAGAGTAAATCCTCTTCGAGTCCTCGGCCCCACACACAGGGCATTTTGCTTCCTTCTCGCTCTCAGACAATTCCCTGCGGAGAGTAAATTTATTACCACACCTACCGCACTCGTATTCGTATAATGGCATATCCCCTACCCCCTTTATTCTCTCGGGTCTGCTGGCTTCTTACGCAGACCCGGTTCGACACTGGCAAGGAAATCAAACTTCGCATAGAGAAAATCCGGTATGTCTTTTGTAGCTACCTCCAACTGATATTAAACAGCTTTTAGCACATGCGCGGCGATATTCGGCCAGATTGATTTGAGCACCTTCCGTTTAGGCTATCCCTTCGCTTTCTCAAGCTCCTCCTCTAACTCCAGCAGTTCCTGGAGCATTGCTGGCGGAATTGAGTGAGGCGGTAAACGGCGCCTGACCTCTGCTATTTTTTCTTCGAGCTCTCTAACCCTTTGATTGTTCATCCTGCCCTTCTTTCCCCCGCATTCCGAACAGTAACCTTCCAAGTATACTTCGGCTTTGGTAACTGTGAAACCATGTTCTCTTTTGACCCTGTCAACTATTTCACTCAAGGGACAATCAAAATCTATAAGTTTGCCACATGCATGGCATACAAGGTGCTGATGTTGCGGTGAATGCTTGATTTCATAATAACATTGCGCCTGTCCTAATCTCTTCTCATCAATAATCCCTAATTTTTTAAAAAGCTTCAGGCTACGGTAAACGGTAGCGTGACTGATTGATTTATCTTCATCAGTAGCACGCTTAAATAACTCCTTGGCATCAATATGTGTTCCCGCCTCACGAATAAGCCTTAAAAGCAACTGGCGTTGTTTGGTCTGTGGATGCCCCTGTATTTCATTGAAATAGTTGCGATTGAGTCTCATTATCATATTTTATATTATATGCATCTCTAATGATTGTTGTCAAGAGTGATGAACAGGTGTCGTGATGAGGCCGCTGCCTCGCCGTGCGTTATAGGCAATAAGAGCCACATTATTGAAACCCTCAGAGCAAATAATGGCGATCAATTCGCTTAATCGGGTTGAAGTTGCGGGGAGTCGAGTGTGAAGTGGTTTGCTGACTGGAGTAGGCCAGAGGCGAAGACCTTTGGCAAACAATCTCCAGCGAAGTTTGACAAATTCTATAGCTCGTGGTAATTTATGTAGTACTCTGAGCGAAAAGTAGTCTTATGCCATCTTCTATTCTATCAGGTAAGTTTCTGCTGGGCTTCCTCGAAAGCTATCCCGCCGCTGTCAGTGTATTTAAGCTCGATGGTACCATGTTATTCGTTAATCAACAGGGCTGCGAACTCCTCAAGAAATCGAAACAAGAGCTTATGGGCAAGCGTGTTCAGGATTTCGTAGCCGACCGGTCTATGGCGGAGTCAATCATATCACGTATCATATCAAAGGGATACGTCGAAACCGAACTTAGTGTTACTCAGAGCAACGGCAATGTTTTGGGCATAAGGCTAACCGGGGTTCTCGTTAAGAATGGCACGGGCAAGCCCGTGGGTGTTGTGGGAATGGCGCGGGGTACCACCACTGCGTTGGGCAAAAGCACTGAGATAGCTCTAGCTGTCCAACGCGTACTCAATCAACTCCC
>JBBIRL010000125.1:0-6397 GCA_037441825.1 Dehalococcoidia bacterium
CACTAGCTCCATATGCGGGCAAGCACCTTCGTTTTACCCTGATCTCACTGAAAAGCTTGTAGGATGGGGGATTACCTCTGTTTCGGTGAACCCAGATGTTATTGAAAAAACCAGGGGGATCATCGCTGCTGCGGAGCAGAGATTGGCCAAAACGACATAGCTAACGAAGGCTTTATGATACACGGGGAGATCCGCCAGCGACTGGAGGAGAGGGAGGAAAGCTTATCGCCATATGCGGCAAAAAGCAGGCTGAGTAGAGGCAGGGCAAAGGCAGAGCCACCTTCTCCGATGCGCACCGAGTTCCAGCGAGACCGTGACCGCATCATCCACTCTAAAGCGTTTCGACGGCTGAAACACAAGACTCAGGTATTCATCGCCCCTCTCGGTGATCACTATGTCACAAGGCTCACCCATACGCTGGAAGTATCTCAGATTGCACGCTCTATTGTCCGTGCCCTGAATTTGAACGAGGATTTGGCAGAAGCTATCTCACTTGGGCACGACCTGGGGCACACCCCCTTTGGTCATGTAGGAGAAGAGGTGCTTAACGAGCTTTATCCTAAAGGGTTCAGGCACAATGAGCAAAGCTTGAGGGTTGTTGATTGCCTGGAGAAGGATGGCAAAGGCCTGAACTTAACCTGGGAGGTGAGAGAGGGTATCTTGAAACACTCCAAGAGTAGTAAGCAAGATATACTTGGTGATATGTGGGATCCACCGGCTACTTTTGAGGCTCAGATATGCAGGCTTGCCGATTCCGTAGCCTACATCAACCATGACATCGGCGACGCTCTCAGGGCCGGGCTTATCACTGAGGATGACCTGCCTCAATCGGCTATAGTTGTTCTGGGTAAGTCGCACTCAAAAAGGATTGACACTATGGTCTGCGATATCATCGACCAGTCGTGGTCAGCTACAGGGCCGGACGATACCAGGAGAACCCCGGTAATTACCATGAGCCCTGAAGTTCTGGAAGCAGCTAACAGCCTGCGTCAGTTCTTATTTCAGAGGGTATATGATGTTCAGATATTAAGGAAAGAAACAGAAAGGGCTAGACAAGTCGTCCGTTTCTTATATTATTATTTTGTAGATAATCCCGATAAACTGCCCAAAGAATTCTTCAGCAGCGACGAAGCGGAGCGCGGGGTGGTTGACTATATTGCCGGAATGACCGATAACTACGCCTTGAGGCTGGCTGGCGAATTGGGCGCTTTAACCTCCAACTATCAGGGTTCATAGAATGAGCACTATTGATGATATAAAACAAAGATTGGACATAGTCGACGTCCTCAGCGGTTATCTCAAGCTGGAGAAAGCGGGGCGCAACTTTAAGGCGCTTTGTCCGTTTCACCAGGAGAAAACGCCTTCCTTCTTTGTCTTCCCCGAGCGCCAGTCCTGGAGATGCTTTGGCTGTGGTGTCGGTGGCGCCCTTTTCTCCTTCGTGATGAAAAAGGAAGGGACTGACTTCGGTGAGACACTGAAAACGCTCGCTGATAAAGCAGGAGTATCGCTGGAGCGTAAAAAGGAGGCTGTTGAGAGCAAGCTTACAGACAGGCTCTATCAGATAAATGAGACTGCAGCGCAATACTACCACGATTTGCTGCTTCACACTCCAGCGGCTGAGGGGGCGCGTGATTATGTGATGAAGAAACGGGGGCTCAATTCCAAAACTATTGACAACTTCCAGTTGGGATTCAGCCCCGGAGAAGGCCTTAAAAAACATCTCATGGAGAGAGGTTATAGCGAGAAGGAACTGCTGGCGGCAAGATTGCTGGGAGAAAAAGAGGGCAGAGTATATGACCTCTTCCGCCACCGATTGATGTTCCCCATCCGAGACATCAAGGGTAGAGTTGTAGGCTTTGGTGCCCGGGCTTTGGACGATTCCCTGCCTAAGTATTTGAACTCGCCGCAAACAGCGATCTTCGACAAGAGCAGCATTCTCTACGCTATAGACCGTGCCAAAGGAGCTATTAAAGAAAAAGGGCTGGCGGTTATCGTTGAAGGCTATATGGATGTTATCACCGCTCACCAGTACGGCTTCACCAATGTAGTAGCCTCAATGGGCACTGCACTTACCGAGAAGCAGATAAAAGTCCTGAAGGGGTTGACGAGGAGTATAGCTTTTGCCCTCGACCCTGACGTTGCTGGCGATGCCGCAACCCTGCGTGCCATAGAGGTCGCTCGCCGCTCACTGGAACGAGAAGGGCTTGAGATGCCTACATGGCTAGGAACCACTTCTAAGCTCAGAGCAGAGATGAAAATAATTTCCCTTCCCCAGGGCAAGGACCCCGATTTAGTGATTAGAGATGCCCCACAGTCATGGCAACAATTGGTTGAAAATGCCTTGCCTTCAATGGACCACCTTTTGACAGTAGCCGCATCAAAAGCGGATCTGGCCAAGCCGGAGGAAAGGTCACGGGCAAGCGAACAACTCCTACCCTTGATCGCCGAGCTAGATGATGACGTACAGCGCGAGTTCTATTTGGGTAAGCTAGCCAGCTTATTGGGAGTTAGCGACAAAACGCTTATAGGAATGGCAGCCCGTCTGCATCGCACTCGGAGTGAAAAGGCTTCCAAGACAGAAACCAAGCCTATTACCCCTGCTTATTTCGGCGACCCGGCGGAGGAGCAGTGCCTTTGCTTATTACTACAACATCCTGAGCTTAGGGATAAGGCTAAAGGGCTTTTGCCAGAACACTTCGAGCGAACTGAAAACAGAGAGGTCTTCACTGCCTGGCGCGATACCTCAAACGAAGAGGAGTTACTCCTTATGCTCGATAATGACCTTCAGGAGCATGCCAAAGCACTGTGCGGAAAAGCTCTGCCTCCTACAAGCGAGAGGGAGTTGGAAAAAGCGCTGGCTGACTGCATACGCCGGCTTGAAGAGCGAAGGTTAAGGCTCCAGGAAGAGTTCTCCACATCTGAAGGTGTATCCATAGTGAGTTCTATGGTCAGTGCTGGCGAAAACGTGGATTCGGCTACACTGGCTATTATCCAGCAAAAAACCGTGGAGGTCGACGCCCAGCTGATCAAGAGGATGCAAGAAAATGCTGGGAAAAGTTTTTTTAATCGAGAGGATCAATGAAAGACGAATCTAAAGAACTCCAAGAATTTCTTTATGAACAAGGTGATCTTTTGCCAGAAGATATCTTTGCCTCTGGGACCAAAACAGACGACATCTTCGCCTCTGTACCCAGGCCTGAAGAAGAGGTGAACCACGGAGATGACATCTTCGCTTCTGTGCCCAAGCTCACTGGGAAAATAGAGCATGAGGACGATGTCTTTGTACCTCTTGCCGAAGGCAAGACTGAAGTGGCGGACGAGCTAGGGCTTTTGCCTGAGGAACCTACGGAAGCCGATATCTGGGAGGCAGAGCCTGAAATCGAAGTGCTGGAGGAGACAGGGCTGGAACTCGAGGAGATGATAGATGACCCCGTAAGGATGTACCTTCGAGAGATGGGGCGGGTTTCCTTACTCAGCGCTAGAGAAGAAAAGCTCCTGGCGAGAAGGATGGAAGAGGGCAAATACATTAGAAGAATCGAAGAGGAGTGGCTAAACAAGAACGAACAATTACCTTCTACTACCGATGTTGTAATAGCCCTGTTAACCAGACTAGGGCAGGCTTCTAATTTCGTAACTGCTCTGCAAGAACGGCTGGACCTGTCGCGGTCGCCCAGCGTAAGTCAACTGGTTTCTGATCCAAAATTACGCAATGCCATAGATAACGTGATCCAGGAGCAACTAGCGAAAGAAGTGGGGGAGAAAACTGCTACCGACCCGGGCGAAGTGGAACGGTACCTGAAGGATTTTTCGCTCCTTATCTCTGTTATACCCGCGGACCTATTCCGGCTCATCGGTGATAAATGTTCATTCCTCGAACTGAACAGCCTGCTCTCTAAGCCAGAGTTTCGCAAAACCATCGAACCCCTGGAACCCCGACTGCGAGAGTATTGGGAGCATGTAAAAGAGGAGGGATCTCAAGCACAGCGGCACCTAATTGAAGCCAACCTTCGCCTTGTGGTCAGCATAGCTAAAAAATATATTGGCAGAGGCATGTCTCTTCTTGACCTAATTCAAGAGGGCAATATAGGGCTAATTCGAGCAGTGGAGAAATTCGACTACCGTAAAGGGTACAAATTTAGCACCTACGCCACCTGGTGGATCCGCCAGGCTATCACCAGAGATATAGCTGACAAAGCCCGCACCATTCGTATACCGGTTCATATGGTAGAGACTATAAACAAACTTATCCGAACGAGTAGGCGCTTATCACAAGAATATGGTCGTGAGCCGACCTCAGAGGAGATCGCCAGAGGAATGGGCATCTTCCCTGAGAAAGTAAGGGAGATTATCAAAATATCTCAAGAACCGGTGTCATTGGAAATGCCTATCGGGGAAGAGGAAGATAGCCATCTGGGTGACTTTATCGAGGACCGCTCCACCATGCCCCCCGTCGAAGCTGCTTCCCTCAATTTGCTCAAGGATCAAGTCGAGGAAGTGCTCTCCACTCTTACACCACGAGAGCGTCGTGTGTTGCAGCTAAGATTCGGCCTTGAAGATGGGCGCAGCCGTACCCTCGAAGAGGTCGGGAAAGAATTCGGAGTCACCAGGGAGCGTATACGCCAGATCGAAGCTAAAGCGCTTCGTAAGCTACGCCACCCCAGTAGGTCGAAGAAACTGAAGGATTACCTCGAGTAAGGTTAACCTTCCCCTTTTGGAATACCGACCAGCAAGATATTTAAAAACAAAACCGCATTTGCTAGCGATAGCGGTTGCTGTGCACTGCTCCGCTCAATATCGGCTCGTTAACATAGATATCGCCATTTCGGATCTTTATGTTGAAGCCACATTCGGGATTTGTACAAACCCAGACCTTGTAGTGGATGGGTGCCCCCTGGCTTCCGAAATCTGATAGAGGCACCAGATCGCCAGTATTACATTTCTGGCATTTGGGGAAAACGATGTTCTCCACTAGAGCCACCTCCCGCCATAGAATGACATTCATAGTATATAACAAGCGGAGATTTTTGACAAGACGCAGATAGTTAAAGACTCGATTGATAATGGCTCAATTTGGGCACAAAAAATAGGGAGGCCGAGACAATTGTCTCGGCTTTCCCCTTTACCTATTCTCTATCCATACTGAATCGCTTCTACTTCTCCTCCGCTCCAAACCCGCTCTCACCACTATCTTCATCTGCAAAAGCGACAACGTCACCAAGCTGAGTTGCATCCTCACGCAAGGGCTCTTCCCCCTCCCATTCCCCAGCCTCCTCCTCAAAACCTTCCTCATCATCCTCTAGCTCATATCTAAGCACAGTGTTCTTGACATACGGCCTGAAGTCATCGGTAACTCGCGCCGGGAACGAAGGGCGTCCTGCCTGGCTGGGATGCTGGTAAACCTCTTTAATCATCACCTTGCCCTTATCCTCTGAGATGCGGGCAATAGCTGCCGTATACCTATTGCCGCCTTCCATTAACTTAATAAGTCGCAGGCCCAGCTTTGGTTCGATTTCACCAATATATTCGCCGTCTACGCTCTCTACGATAAGCCTTTGTCCCTTAGCCTTAAGATAGACAGGATCACCAGCAGCCAACTTCGCCATCACTTCCCTGGGAGCGATCTGATGGAGATTAGTCACCTCTGTCTTACCCGTCTCCTCAATGAAAAGGTGAGCGCTAACCTGCTTCCCCCCTTTTTGACCAGGCCCAGTTTCACTGAGATGTGATAATCGGTCGAGATTCTTCTTAGCGATACTATTGGTGGGCTCAATCTCAAAGGCATGTCTATAAGCTTCCTTAGCATCAGCATATTTCCCCATCTGAGTTAATGCTTTGCCCAGCCGATTATAGGCATCAGCATCATCGGGGAACATCTCAATTATACTCTTGTTGACAGCGGCAGCCTCTTCCCACCGGCTCTGCATAGCCAGAGCAATAGCCTCATTCGTGCGATGCCGCCTTAGTTTGGCCTTTTCACTTAACTGATAGTATACCATCGCTACCTCAATAAAATCTCGGACTTCTTTTAACCTGGCGGATTTTAACCCTTTTCCACAACATTTTCAAGACCTAAAAGTCCCATTTTTTAAGCAATTTCTATATTTATCTTAACCTTACCCCCCACGTTTGACAAATCGAGTCATTATGTGCCCATATCCAAATAATGAGACAGACCACCTCCTCACTTTTATGTTTTAGTGGTTGGAAAAACCAACTTTTGTGGTTATAATATGTCAGAGGTAGGAGGGATCGCATAGTGGTCTAGTGCGGCCGCCTGCTAAGCGGTTAGGGGGGGAAACCTCCCTCATGGGTTCGAATCACATTCCCTCCGCCAGTTTGAAATTCTTCTGCTCGTCAGAGAACTTTCTCCTCACATTTCTCTCTCAAAGTGGAAATC
>JBBIRL010000126.1:0-6390 GCA_037441825.1 Dehalococcoidia bacterium
CAAACATCCCTATGTTCGTTCAATGGTAAGCACTATACTTGTCATTTTTTACACCTTTGTCAGAGTATGCCTTCTCGTCTTTCTAAAGTGAGTGGGTTCTTTGGTTGTGCCCACTGACGTTGCCAGTGCCGTTGCCATATATTGGTTTAGGCTCATTCCTTCCGTTTCAGCCCTATATGTAAGTAGTTTATGAAGCGAAGGAGATATTCTGAGTCTGATTTGCCCACTATATTTGCGTGGTCTAGGCTCAGGAATAGGAAGTGCTCTTTCCAGGTTGGATTTTATCCACTCCATTTTGACTTCCAGAATCTCTTTTGTGGCTCGCTCAGGTGTATCAGCGTGTATTAGACAGTGCGGAAGCTCCGCAATCCTGGCAACCCAATAGGGGCCTTTCCCGTCGTCCCATGGCTCAAGTATAACGGTGTAAGGCAGCTTCGCATAGTATTCTAAGTCTTTCTCTATATTACCTTTGATTACCTCTTTAATTCCCATCACAATCTCAATTTCTAGCCAGTCATGCCTCCTGCTCTTCGATAATCTCCAATAATTCCTTTACGTAGCAGGATTTAACTGGATTTTCTCTTTTGTAAGGCATCGTATTTGTTCCTATGATAGCCTTCGGATGTTTTGCGCCCTCTTCGATGTAGCCGTACTGTTTTATCAGTGCTTCGAAGCCATGCAAAGCTACATTTCTAGGATTCCGTCGTATTGCATCCAGGGATTTTTTGTAGCGGGACATTAAAAGTAGACCTCCTGCTCATACTCTGCCTCCCTTTTATCAGTTTCGAAGTCTTCCTTTACTGTTATCGGTTTACTCTGTAACAGGACAAGATTACGGTATCATATATGACACCACTTGTCAATAGTTCTTGCACGAAAATTATAAAGCCCCCTTCGCAACCGTCTAAAGACGACTATTAGTTAACAGAACTATGTGGCAGCGGCAAGAAGTAAAGGAGATGTTGCGGAGCTAGGCTGTTGTAAGTTGTAGCTGCTTTTGCGGTAGTATTTTTAATGACTCCTTACGGGTAGCATGGTCATAGTACAAGCAAATCAAACATGCCGATGTTTGTTCAATGGCAGTTCAGCCCGAGCTACTCGTAGACTTTCTCCTCCACCTCATCGGCGCTGAGTGCATCTATCTCCACGTCCCGGCTCTCAGTGCCAGGGGTTAACACCTGGCGATAGTACTCATGCTGAATTATCAGGTTCATCACCTCGTTGGTGCCCGTCCAGATCATCGCCAGTCTGGCATCGCGCAGCATGCGCTCGATGGGATACACGTTGGTGTAACCGATGCCGCCCATGATTTGCATAGCATTATTCACTATCTCCCAGGTGGTCTCCGTGGAGAACCTCTTGGCCTCGGATACCAGGCGCCGGGCCAGCCTGCTGTCGAGACCCTGGTCGACAGTAATTGCTGCTGAATGCACCAGAGAGCTTGCAGCATCCAGCTTAGTGATGCTGTCGGCAACCTTAAAGCTCACAGCCTGGAAATCCCTGATTTTGCTGCCGAAGGCTTTCCTTTTGTCGCTGTAGCGGGCAGCTATATCGAGGGCGCTGCGCGCCATGCCCAAAATGCCGGCGGCGGTTGTCATCCTCTCCGGAATCATCATCTTGTAAAATATCTCTCCGCCCTGTCCTTCCCTGCCGATAATGTTGTCTGCGGGGACTTTGACGTCGCGGAATAGAATCCTGCCTGCCCCTCCTCCCCGCGTTCCCATCAGGCCGTAGAGGTGTTTTACTTCCACTCCTCTGTCTTTCTCTACCACAAACAGGCTGAGCGACTCGCGGCTGGGCGCTTCAGGGTTGGTCTTGGCATAGACCAGGAAGTAATCCGCTCCCTCAGCCCCCACGACAAAGCGCTTCTGGCCGGTGAGGAAGTAGTGTTTTCCTTTCTTCTGGGCAACGGTGGTAGCACCGAAGAAGTCGGAGCCGCCGCGGGGCTCGGTGAGGGCCTCGGCACAACACAGCTTTGCCTCGATAGTAGGCTGGAGGTATCTCCGCTTCTGCTCCTCGCTGCCGAACAGATGGAACGCTTCCCCGCAGATACTTACCAGCGAGTAGAGGCAGCCCAGCGATAAGGGCAACGCACCGGCTTCCTCGAGGACGATAACCTCGTCTTCCCACTTCATCCCCCTGCCGCCGTACTCTCTGGGGAAGCGGAGTCCCAATAGCTTTCTCCTGGCAGCCTCCTCGAGGAATTGTCTGGGATACCTCACCTTATCAGCGTCCATATCCAGGATCAACTGTCGGGGTATAGCCTTGGCAAACTCTCTCGCTTCGTTGCGCAGCTTCTTTTGCCCCTGACCTAGCATCGCTTCAATCATGCCGCTCTTACCTCCTCTGCAGGTGCTTCATTAGATGTCCAAGGATTACCGAGCTGTGATGGGTAATCCTCAATAGCACAATAAAGATGAGTTGAGGATAGACCATTTCTCACTGCGATGTCAACAGCGTGTTTGCTTCGGGCTAACATCCATCTTAACGTGCTGATATTCCGACGTTCTATCAACGTAGGGCGTGGTTGGTCTGGAATCTGATGTGCCTCTGAACCTCCGGACGTACAAACATTTTTCAAAAATGTACTTCTCCCATCTTGACACGAGAGCGATTTTGTGCTAGCCTGCTTCGCAAGAACGAAAAGGAAAGGAGAGACACGATGCAAGCGTATTGTATGAAATGCCGCGCCAAGAGAGAAATGAAGAATGCCAAAGCCATTACCATGAAGAATGGCAAGCCAGCGACCCAGGGAGTATGCCCTGTTTGCGGCACCAAGATGTTCAAAATCGGGAAGGGCTAAAGCTGGAATTCTAGTCATCTTTTAGGTATCACAGATATTGCAAAGGCTGAGTATCCTTAAGAGGTGGGATATTCAGCCTTTTTTGTTTGGCAATAGTAGAGCGATTTGAGAATCGCTCTGACTAATTATGCGGTTTCTGGAAATAGTAACCGGTGTAATCAACTTGAATAAGTTTTACGTCAAAGCCGCGTTTCTTCAAAAACTCGTCCGTCGCTATCCTGCATCCCTCCCAGTCGCCGTAATCATCGAGGACAATGTACCCGCCCGGTTGGACGCTATCGTAGAATTTATCCAGACACAATTTGACGCTCTCGTACCAGTCTGCGTCGATATGTAGAATAGCTATTTTCGGGATTTCTACCTGCGGGAATGTATCCTGAAACCACCCTTTGACGATGTGGACCCGGGATGCAGGAATGCGCAGCTTCCGCAGGACTTTCTTGACCTTCGATAGGTCGCCGTGACACCAACCTTCGTATGCCGGAGCTTCATATCCATCCTTATCTGTAGGTTTGGGCAGGCCCTCGAAGGAGTCAAAAAGCCAAATATTTCTGTCTACGGGGGACCTTTCGCAAAGGGAAGCCATTATGGCTGCTGAGCCCCCGTTATAAACACCGCATTCCACGATATCGCCGGGCACAGAGCGTCGATTGATTTCCTCGCTCAGTTTGTATAAAGCGACCAACCGGGGCACGAACACCGCCGTGTATCCTCTTACTCTGTAGACCAGGCGCATCATTCGGAATGAGTTCAAGAAAGACCCCGGACGTGATAGGTGGACATTTTGCAGATAGTACCCTATCAAATTACGGTAGTACAGGCTGTAGAAGGAGATAGTGGCGGCAAATATTGAGGCACGATAGCTAACCCTGACTTTGATGCTTTGTAGCAAGTGTCCCCAGCGGCTCCTGGAGGTTGCTGCGGCGTCCATATCGTCCCCCAAACCCCTGAAATTGGCTGTATTCCAACATGCAATAGTATACGTGCCAGGCACATGCTCTGCAACTTCTATCGGATTGTGCGTGTTGCAGCAGCTATCTTCATACGCTATAATATCTCCTCGGCAGCCACAAGGGGGAAGCGCTGACGGGAATGGCAGTGGCAACCTACCTTTTCAGATGATGGTCTGCACAAAAAAGAAAAGGAGGAAATGCACAATGCGGAACTACTTAAAATATGCGGTAGTTCTAATCCTGGTGGTAGCGCTTCTTGCCCTCGGCGGCATAAGCTGCTCGAGCGGAGGAGGTGGTGGGGCTACCCCAACCCCGGCGGCAACACCTTATAAGGTAGGAGCCCTATTTGCCTATAGCGGGGGCAACCAGCCGCTGGGCCAGCCTGAACGTGACACAGTAAACATGATGGTGAAGCAGATCAATGACGCCGGTGGCATAAACGGACATCCCCTGGACGTTATCATGTACGATACTGCTAGCGACACGGCCACGGCTGTCACTATGGCGAACAAGCTAATCGAGGAGGGAGTAGTAGCCATAATCGGGCCGACGAGCACCGGTGAGTCTATGGCTGTTAAACCAATCGCCAACCAGGCAGGTGTAACGCTGATTTCCTGCGCTGCCGGCTCGGTGATAGTGAAGCCGGTAGGCAATTACACATGGGTCTTCAATACCCCGCAGCTTGACTATGTCGCCATACAAAGACTTTATACCTACCTTCAGGAGCAGAATATAACAAAGATAGCCCTTCTCACGGATACCGCCGGATTCGGGGCTGCTGGTAGAACCTGGCTTGTGAATACGGATATGCTTACTAAATATGGACTTACTATCGTTCCTGACGGTGACCAAAAATATGGTAGTTCAGATGTAGATATGCAAGCTCAGCTTACTAAGATAAATGGCACTGCTGCTCAGGCAATAGTATGCTGGGGCACCAACCCAGGACCTGCCATCATAGCTCGTAATATGCGAACGCTGGGCATGACCATCCCACTGTTGTGCAGCCATGGCATCGCCTTTAAGTCATTCATAGATAGCGCAGGTACGGCTGCCAACGGCGTCATCTTCTGTGCTGGCAAGTTGCCCATTGTTGATCAACTGCCGGCCACTGATCCTCAGAAGGCGCTGCTGGAGCAGTATAAGACTGATTTTGAGGCGGAGTACGGAATCGGCAGCGCTAATACCTTTGGCGGACATGCCTACGATGCTTTAAATATGGTAGTCGATGCTCTGAAGGCAGTGGGCCCCGACAAAGCAAAGATTAGAGACTATATAGAGAATAATATTGTGAACTGGCCTGGTACTGGCGGCGTTTACAATATGTCTCCACAGAACCACAACGGGCTGCCGAGTGATCCTAAGCAGGCAATGATACTTGTCAAAATTGTAAACGGCAAGTGGACTTGGTTACAAGACTAGAAGCTGGCTGCTGATAGGTTTCATAGTGAATGAAGGGGGAAGGCATGCCTTCCCCCTTTGTTTCAAGCGTAGGCAGGAGACTAGGTGAATGTCATCAGCGCAGTTTGTTCAGTATCTAGTAGCCGGCATTACCTCAGGCAGCGTATATGCTCTGGTTGGCCTTGGATTCACCATAATTTACGCTGTCACCAAAATCATTAACTTCGCCCAGGGCGAGTTCGTGATGCTGGGGGGCTTACTCTCATTCACACTCATCCATTCAGCAGGGATCCCTCTTGTTCCTGCGCTAATACTCTCGATACTCATCGCAGCAGCAGTCGGCGCTGCTATGTATCTGCTTGCTATACGTCCGGCCAAGAAAGCTTCGGTTGTCAGCCTGATCATCATAACCATCGGAGCTGCCATCTTTATTCGCGGCATCGCAGGGCAGGAGTTAACAAAAGACTTCGTGATCACCCCTTCCTTCTCTGGTGAACAGTCTATATCTTTCCTTGGAGCGCATATCGATCCCCAGGCTCTCTGGATAATCGGAATCATGGTGGCGGTGACGATTATAGTTCATCTTTTTCTCACCTATACCATGGTGGGGAAGGCCCTGAAGGCATGCGCCATAAACCCGGTAGCCTCCAGCCTCGTCGGTGTCAATCCTAAAACGATGGCGCTGATCGCCTTTGTTATGGCAGCGGCGCTGGGCGCTATTGGCGGGGTAGTCTTGGCTCCCTTGACTCCTATGTCCTACCAATCTGGGATTATGCTTGGTCTTAAAGGTTTTGTTGCGGCAGCCATAGGTGGTTTCAAGAGCCCGGTGGCAGCAGTGTTTGGAGGGTTGCTATTGGGGATAGTTGAGAATTTCGTGGTGGCTGCTAACTGGGGGCCGTTCACTTCGTCCTATAAAGATGCTGTCGCTTTAGTCGTGTTGCTGTTGATACTGCTCGTCAGGTCAGGCAAGCTGGCGGAAGAGGAGAGGGCAGGCTGATGCTAGCGACGCTGACAAGCAAATGGTCATACCTGGCCATCGCAGCGCTCCTGGCACTTCTGATACTTGTACCTTTCGATTGGTTCCTGGGGCAGTACACCACCCTCATGATTTTCATCGGCATTTACACCATAGTAACGGTCGGTCTGTGCCTCCTCATGGGTTACACAGGACAGGTATCTTTGGGGCAGGCTGCCTTCTTCGGCACGGGAGCCTACATATCCGCTATTTTGAGC
>JBBIRL010000127.1:0-6370 GCA_037441825.1 Dehalococcoidia bacterium
CTTTACAACCTTGCACTTTTCACAGCGAACTTTAACCGAAGCTCTTACCTTCATTGCACCCACCCCTGGAATTGCTTAACCCTGTTACTTAAAACGGTAAGTAATCCTTCCACGTGTCAGGTCATAGGGGGAGAGTTCCACCAAGACCTTATCACCACGGAGTATCCTTATAAAATGAAGCCTCATCTTGCCAGAAGCATGCGCCAAAACTTGATGCCCATTGGGCAACTCAACACGAAACATGGCATTAGGCAAAGGTTCTACCACTGTTCCTTCTACCTCAATGACTTCCTTTTTGGGCATAGGCCACCAGCCCACCCTTTCCAACCAGCCCTAGAGCATAGTCAGTATCTCCGGCATACTATCAGCGATAGCGATGGTATGCTCAAAATGAGCGGAAAGCTTGCCATCGGCTGTAATGACCGTCCATTTATTACCAGTCACCTTGGTACGCCATACCCCGGCGTTAAGCATGGGCTCCAACGCCATAGTCATACCATTTTTCAGCAGGATTCCTTCCCCAGCAAGGCCAAAATTGGGAACCTGGGGGTCCTCGTGCAAATCCCTACCTATGCCATGCCCTACATATTCCCTAACCACGGAGAAATTTCTGGATTCAGCATAAGACTGGATTGCTGCAGAAACATCTCCTAACCTGGCTCCGTTCTTGGCAGCAGTGATACCAGCCTCTAGAGCTCCTTTTGTAGTTGCAATGAGCTTCTGGGCATCTGAGCTTATCGTCCCTACACCCAATGTAACTGCCGCATCCGCATGAAAACCATTCACCATTGCGCCAACATCAAGGGAGATTATATCACCCGCCTTCAGCGCCCGGGCTCCAGGTATACCATGAACCACCTCTTCGTTAACCGAAGTGCAGATCGAGGCTGGGAAACCCCGGTATCCCTTGAACGATGCAACAGCCCCACGTTTCTTCAACTCGCGAACAGCCACACCGTCAAGCTCACCTGTTGTTATCCCTGGCCTGACCTCTTTAGTCAACGCTTCAATAACGGCAGCCACAATTCGTCCCGCCTCCCGCATTACAGCGATTTCCTGGGAGGACTTTATGATCACACCTATCTCTTGCCTGATCTGCTGCATCTCCTACTTCTTCGAGCGAATAGCAGCGATTAAATCACTGCCCACTTTCTCAACATTATTCTCGCCATTTATCTCAACCAGCTTGCTCGCCTCGGTGTAATATTTTATCAGAGGTGCAGTCTGAGCAAAATAGACATCGAGTCGCTTTCTAGCGGTCTCCTCAGTATCGTCGGCGCGCTGGTAAAGCTCGCCTCCGCAACGATCGCACTTGCCTGCTACCTTCGGCGGCAGTTCAACCATATTATATGGGGCCTGACAATTGCGACAGATCCAGCGCCCGCTAAGTCGTCTCAAAAGCTCCTTGACAGAGACCTTGATATACAGCACCTCATCAATACTTTTCCCCTCGGCTGCCAATGCTTTATCCAAAGCCCTCGCCTGCTCCAATGTTCTGGGGAAGCCATCCAAGATAACCCCCTTGGCACAATCAGGAGCGGATATCCTGCCTAAAACCATCTTCACAGTTATCTCATCAGGGACAAGCTGCCCTTTTTCCATGTACGACTTGGCGATTTTCCCCAACTCGCTTCCGCTCTCTTGTTCCTTGCGGAATAGGTCTCCGGAAGCGATATGAACCAGCCCCAGCTTCTTAGATATGGTGACCGCTTGAGTCCCTTTGCCTGCCCCCGGTGCTCCCAAAAGGATTAAATTCAACTGTTTCTGTTTACTCATTTAATGAGCCCTTCATAGTGCCGCATCAGAAGCTGCGCTTCGATCTGCCTCATGGTATCCAGAACCACACCCACGACAATCAGAAGGCCGGCAGCCGAGATGAGCATAAGGTTAGTACTACTAGTTGAGCTACCAACTAACCAGCGCGACAATATTGGAGCCACTGCTACCAAGGCCAGGAACAATGCTCCACCCCAGGTGATACGAACAATCACCTTGTTCAAATAGTCGGAGGTAGGGCGCCCCGGGCGTATCCCGGGTATGAATCCCCCCTGCTTCTGCAATGTTTCAGCCAAATTTTGCTGCTGGAAAATCACCATAGTATAGAAAAAAGTGAATCCGACTACAAGGAAAAACAGAAGAATCCAGTAAACATTTCCACTCACTCCAAAAATATTCTGAATATGATTAGCTAAATTGGCAGGTTGCCCCGCGGGGTGTGCAAAATAGGAGGCTACAGTTGATGGAAGTACCAAAATCGAGTAAGCGAAAATAAGGGGTATCATTCCCGCCGAGTTCACCCTGAGGGGAATATGGGTACCCCCTGACTGCCGGTACATCTTCCCACCCCGAAACAGGCTGCGTGAATATTGAACCGGGATGCGGCGCACCGCCTCAGTAACATAGACTATGAAGGAAGCAATCGCCAGCAGGAGTATAATTGTTTTAATCAGGCCCCAGGCACCCGATGTCACCAAAGTCTGTCCCATATTACCTGGCATAGCAGCAACGATGCCACCGAAGATTATGATAGAGATACCATTGCCGATGCCGTTCTCAGTGATGCGTTCTCCGATCCAGACAAGGAAAACTGTGCCCGCAGTCATCGATAGCACCATCGCTGCGGTAGGCAACAATGCGTGACCAGTCAACCCAATTTGTATGCCTCCCTGGAAGACCCCTTCCCTCTGGAAGAGAATCAGTTGCCCATATGCTTGCATCATAGCCAGAGGCACCATCAGCCAGTGAGTCCACTGGTTCAATTTCCTGCGCCCAGCCTCTCCCTCCTTTTGAAGCGCCTGTAGCTGAGGGATTATCGGTACAAGGAGCTGCATTATGATAGATGCAGTGATATAAGGATAAACACCCATCGCTGCTACACTTAGGTTCCTCATTGCACCGCCACTGAACAGATCGAGCATGCCCAGAAGAGCATTATTCTGGAAAAGATTGCTTAGCGCCTGGCGGTCAACACCGGGAACAGGAACATGGGCCACAAAACGAAAGACAATCAGCATGGCTAAGGTGAAAAGCAACTTCCACCTCAGGTCAGGGAGGCTGAAAGCATCGACCATGGCCTGGATCAATCGTGGCATGGAACTTTTTTGCGGCCGTTGCATTTTACAGTTCTTCCCCTAAATCTCCTCCGCCCTGCCACCTGCGGCTTCTATCTTCCTCTTGGCAGACTCGGAGAATTTATTGGCCTTCACCACCAGAGAGTACTGAAGTTCACCGTCTCCCAGAATTTTAACAGGCTTCTTAAGCGATGATATCAGGCCCGCATCAAACAGCATTTGCGGCGTCACCTCGGTATCCTGTTCAAATACATCAAGCCGCTGCAGTTTCACGAGAACATACTCAATCTTGAAGATATTAGTAAAGCCACGTTTATGCGGTAATCGCTTAACCAAGGGAGTCTGCCCGCCTTCGAATCGTAGAGCGATCCCTGGTCCGGAGCGCGATTTTTGACCCTTTAATCCACGACAGGAATAAGTGCCGTGTCCGCTGCCGTCACCACGGCCAATCCGCTTTCTGCTGTGTTTAGACCCCGAAACGGGGCTGAGCTCGTTCTGCCTCATCTTCTACTCCTCAGGTGCCTCTTCCACCCGAACTAGGTGCCTAACCTTGTTTATCATACCGCGGATTTCCGGAGAGTCGTTGTGCACAACAGTCTGGTTCAGGCAATGGAAACCCAAGGTCCTAAGGGTTATTCTCTGCTCCTTAGCGTATCCGATAGCACTCTTCTTCCAGGTAATGCTCAGTTTAGACACCAGAACCCTCAGCGGTTGTAGTTCCCGACCTTCTCCTCGCCAATTCCTGCTTAGGATCCTTCAATTGACTTAGTGCCAGCATAGTAGCCCTGACCACGTTTACAGGGTTCGCGCTGCCCATAGACTTGGTCAAAATGTCCTTAATCCCTGCAGCCTCAACTGTGGCCCGTACGCCGCCCCCGGCGATGACACCGGTCCCCGGCGCTGCAGGCTTCAGCATAACCTTGGCTGCTCCAAACTTGGTTACGATCTCATAAGGAATGGTGCCGGCATCCATCGGCACACGAATGAGGTTCTTTCTAGCAACAGCACCAGCTTTGCGAATCGCTGCCGGTACCTCCCTGGCCTTGCCCAAACCAGCACCAACATGCCCTTCCCCATCGCCAACTACCACCAAGGCACTAAAGCTGAACCGCCGTCCCCTCTTCACTACTTTGGCCACACGATTAACATGGACCAGTTTCTCGGTCAGGTTTAAATCGTTGGGATTTATTCTCTCTGTCTGCTCCATAATGCTCAAAACCTCAATCCTGCTCCACGGGCGGCATCAGCCAATGCTTTAACCCGCCCTTGATATTTGTAACCGCCACGGTCGAATACGACCTGTTTTATCCCCTTGTCCTGTGCACGTTTGGCAACCAGGGCCCCTACCAGCTCAGCCATCTTCTTTTTGTTTTTTTCGCCCGATCCGTTCTTTACAATATCAGCATCAGAGGTTGATGCACAGGCAATGGTGTGCCCAGAGCTATCGTCTATCACCTGAGCATAAATATGCTTCAGGCTGCGAAAGACACATAGGCGAGGACGGGAAGTAACACCGGATACACGCTTCCTCACCCGCTCATGTCTTCTTTTTCGCGCTTCACTAGAATTTCTATCGCCAGTCATAATATCCTATTTCTTTCTACCCACCTTGCCCGCTTTTCCAGCCTTGCGTCTGACTTGCTCGCCAGCGTACTTTATCCCCTTCCCTAAATAGGAGTCAGGTGGTTTCACCGCTCGAATCTTTGCTGCTACTCCACCGACCAGTTCCTTGTCAATACCCAAGACGCTGATCTGTGTAGGACCTTCGGTAACCAGCGATATCCCCGTGGGAGGAGTAAACTCCACAGGTTTGGTATACCCCACCTGGAGCACAAGTTTCTCTCCGGACTTAGCAGCACGGTAGCCCACCCCGTAGAGTTCCAGTCCCTTCTTAAAACCCTGGCTCACTCCCTCAACCATGTTGGCAAGTATGCTCCTGGTGAAACCGTGCAAAGAGCGATGACGCCTGTTGTCCGTAGGCCTTGATACAGTAAGTATGCCATCATTTAACGAGATGCTCATATCCTCAGGAAAAGAGCGAGAAAGCTGTCCCTTGGGCCCCTTAACCGTGACCTCATTGCCCTTGATCGACACTTCCACACCCTTGGGTACAGTTATCGGCCTATTACCTACTCTGGACATGGTTATCTCCCGCCTGCTTTACCACGCATAACACAAAACTTCGCCTCCCAAGCCTTTCTTCCAAGCTTGCTGTCCCGTCATCACTCCCTGGGAGGTGGAAATGACTGCGATACCAAGCCCTCCGTAAATCCGAGGGATCTCCCCTTTCTGGCAATAGACCCTCAGACCGGGTTTACTCACCCTTTGCAATCCAGTTAATGCCGGCTGTTTCTTTCCTGTATAGCTGAGATGAACCTTGATCACCCTCTGAGGAGTATTACCCTTCAGCACCTCGTAATCCTTAATGAAACCTTCTTCCTTGAGAACTTTGGCAATTGAGATCTTTGTCCTGGAAGCAGGAACAAGAACAGATTCATGCCTGGATACGATGGCATTTCGGATACGAGTCAACATATCAGCGATAGGATCGGTAAGACTCATGGCAAACCCTCAAAAATAATCACCAACTAGATTTCCTCACCCCGGGAAGATATCCCTCCAGCGCGAGCTTCCTGAAGCAAATCCTGCACATCCCAAACATACGGATATACGCGCGCGGACGACCACACAATTCGCAACGATTGTGGTGTTGCACCCTGTATTTGGGAGTACGTTTCGATTTTACGATCTGTGACGTCTTGGCCATCTCTTTTCAGCTCACTATCTACTGAATGGTATACCCATCAGTTCCAGAAACCTTCTGGCTTCCTCATTAGTACGCGCTGTGGTAACAATACAGACCTGAAGTCCGCGAACCTTATCCACCTTGTCATAGTCGATCTCGGGGAATACAATCTGCTCCTTCATACCCAAGGTATAATTACCCTGACCATCAAACGCATTTCTGGGGACACCTTGAAAATCACGAACACGGGGCAAAACAGCGCTGACGAACCGGTCGAAGAATTCATACATGCGCTCCCCCCGTAGTGTTACCTTAATCCCGATTGGCATACCAGCTCGCAACTTGAAAGCGGCAATGGACTTCTTGGCGCGTGTAATCACAGGATGTTGCCCTGAAATCAAAGATAAGTCATTGGCTGCGCCTTCCATAGCCTTTGCATTTTGAATAGCCTCCCCCATCCCGATGTTTAGCACGACCATCTTCAGCCGCGGCACCTGCATGGGATTTTTGTACCCCAACTCTTTCATCATTGCGGGTACAATCTCTTTCTGAT
>JBBIRL010000128.1:0-6272 GCA_037441825.1 Dehalococcoidia bacterium
TCTCAGCCCGTATCTCAACGTCTCCAGCCTTGATTTCGGAGGGCCGGGGTTATTTGCAGCCACTACCACAGTGGCCGGCTCCTTTTGCTCAGGCGTTTCCTCACCAGCCACAAAGTAATAGGTCAGGCTGTTAGACGTCAGCTCGCGCTTGAAATTGGTGGCGGGCCAGGGCGGCGGGAAAGCCTCCCGTTCGATCTGAGACACCTGAGAGACATCCCTTAACTCCATTGTCCGAATAGAGTAAATCGCCATCTAATTGACCTCGTACTGCTGGCTGTTCGAAATGGAATTTGCTGCATATTCTACCACACTTGGTCACTGTTTTCCCAATCGCATAGCGTTCCCTCCTGCCCTATAGTACAGCTTGACAAAAAAGCCTCTAACTGGCATACTGAACATTGGTAACCGAGTTCAGCTCGGCGATTGTTTTGATTAAGAGGCATGGTGAAACGACTGGCTATATTCCTTTTTACGACTTCTAACAGGACAAATGTTACCTCCAGATTCCGCCCACACACCACCAAGGCTAAGATATTGGGCTACAAGATTTCGTGTCTCTTAATGGTTCACGACCTATGATTGAAACGCAGAAACCTAAATGTCAGGCAAAGAAAGGAGAGGCCTGATGGCAACAGTTCCCGATCGGTTAAAAGATTTAAAAGCGAGACAGGATAAAGAAAAGGCGGCAGGTGGGCCGCAGGCTATTGATAAGCAGCACAAGTCTGGCAAGCTGACGGCAAGAGAGAGGCTTGACCTGCTCTTTGACCCCGGCAGCTTCTGCGAGCTTGATATGTTCGTGCGCCATCGCTGTTCCGACTTCGACATGCCCAAGACCTACATCGCCGGTGAGGGCGTGGTCACAGGCTACGGATTGGTGAATGGCCGCCAGGTATGCGCTTACTCCCAGGACTTTACCGCCCGCGGGGGAACCCTGGGCGAGATGCACGCCAAGAAGATCGCCAAAGTCATGGATCTAGCCATGAAGCTAGGCGTGCCCTGCATAGGCTTGAATGACTCCGGTGGTGCTCGCATTCAGGAGGGCATCGATGCCCTTGCAGGGTATGGCAGCATATTCTACCGCAATTCCTGCGCTTCCGGGGTCGTCCCTCAGATATCGGCGATAATGGGGCCTACTGCCGGAGGAGCGGTATACTCCCCAGCCATGACCGACTGGATTTTCATGGTCAAGAAAACCAGCTACATGTTTATCACTGGGCCCGAGGTCATCAAGACAGTAAGCGGGGAAACAATAGACTTCGAAAATCTGGGCGGAGCTCTGGTCCATAACACCAAAAGCGGTGTGGCTCACTTCATCTGCGATAGCGATACTCATGCCATCGAGAGGATCAAGGAGCTTCTCAGCTATTTGCCCTCCAATAACATGGAAGACCCTCCCATTGTCGATACGGGAGATAACCCTGCCCGCACTGCACCAGCACTCGATGCCATAATCCCGGAGAGTGCCCGCCAAAGCTACGATATGAGGAACGTCATCTGCTCCATAGTGGATAACGGCACCATCATGGAGCCGCATTCTCTCTACGCTGAGAACATCATCGTGTGCTTTGCCCGTTTGAATGGGAGAACGATAGGAATCATCGCTAACAATCCTCAGATGATGGCCGGAAGCCTGGATGTAAACGCTTCCGACAAAGCTACGCGCTTCATCAGGTTCTGCGATGCCTTCAATATCCCGTTGTTGACAGTAGTTGACGTCCCAGGGTACTTACCCGGCACAGACCAGGAGTGGAACGGGATAATCAGACATGGCGCCAAGCTCCTGTGGTGCTATTCGGAAGCTACGGTGCCCAAGATTACTATGATAGTGCGCAAGGCCTACGGCGGCGCTTATCTAGCCATGTGCGCCAAGGACCTTGGCGCCGACATGGTATTCGCCTGGCCTACCGCTGAGATTGCGGTCATGGGCGCCGAAGGCGCTGCCAATATCATACACCGCAAAGAGATATCAGAGGCTGCTGACCCCAAGGCAAAGCTGCAGGAGAAGATAGAGGAATACCGCAATCTGTTCTATACCCCCTATATCGCTGCGGCTCGCGGGTTGGTGGATGAAGTCATTATGCCCGGCGACAGCCGTCCCAAGATAATCAACGCCCTGGAGTTCCTGTCGACCAAGCGCGAGACCAGGCCGCCCAAGAAGCACGGCAACATCCCAATGTAAAAACACTGCAGGGTAAAATAATGGACAAAGATAGAGGGAAGATAACGGCAGCCATAATGGCGGCTGTAAACGCGTATATGGAAGAAGAGGAAATGGCTCGCGAAATGATAGCTATGCCACAGCCCAGGCCGGTTCCGGCGATAAGCCTGTGGCACGTCTCAGGCCGCGAAGAGATGATGAGGATGCGCCAATTATGGCAACGAAGAATAGTTTAGAATTAGATGCGCACAGCGCATTTTATGTCAATCTGAAGGAGGCTTAAGCCATGTCTGCAAAGGCGAACTCAAAAGGTAAGAACCCAGTTAAAATCTGCGATACTACATTCAGGGATGCACATCAATCCTCATTCGCAACCCGCATGCGCATCGAGGATATTAAAGCCATTGCGCCGGAGATGGAAAAGGTCGGCTTCTACGCCATGGAGGTCTGGGGTGGGGCCACATTCGATGTCTGCACACGGTTCTTGAACGAAGACCCCTGGGAGAGGGTGCGTATCCTCAAGAAATTGATGCCCAACACCCCCCTGCAGATGCTGCTCAGGGGACAGAACCTGGTAGGATATCGCAACTACGCCGACGACGTGGTTGATCCTTTCGTGAAGCACTCAGCAGATGTTGGCATTGATATCTTCCGCGTCTTCGATGCCTTGAACGACGAGCGCAATGTTCAGGCTTCATTCGCCGCAATAAAGAAAGCAGGGAAGCATATCCAGGCCTGCCTTAGCTTCTCCCTCACCGAAAACAAAATCGGTGGTCCTGTCTTTACCATAGATTACTGGGTGAAAAAGGCTGTTACCTTTCAAGATATGGGTGCTGACAGCCTTTGCATTAAAGACATGGCGGGATTGCTCTCGCCCTACGACGCCTTCGACCTGGTCACAGCCCTAAAAAAGAATTTGAAAATCCCCGTGGAACTGCATACACACTACACCAGCGGCATGGCTTCCATGACCCTCCTCAAGGCCATCGAAGCCGGTGTTGATATCGTTGATACTGCGCTGGCCCCGTTTGCCTTGCGTTCTTCACAGCCAGCCATTGAGCCTCTTATAGTTACCCTGCAGGATGGCCCCAGGGATTGCGGGCTGGATTTAGCGCCTCTCCTCAAGATAGGTGACCATCTGGAAGCCATAGCCCCCAAGTATCGCCACCTGTTGGATACCAGCAAGATGGCCCTCATCGACGCCGGTGTGCTTGTGCATCAGGTCCCGGGCGGCATGACTACCAATCTGGTATCTCAATTAAGGGAAGCGGACGCCCTGAATAGGTTACCTGAGGTTCACGCGGAACTGCCTCGCGTTCGCAAAGAGCTGGGATATCCCCCACTGGTAACACCGACCAGCCAGATTGTGGGCATCCAGGCCGTGCAGAACGTGCTCTTCGGTAGATACAAGATGATCTCTGGACAGGTTAAGGACTACGTATACGGCCTATACGGAAGGCCTCCAGCCCCCATTGACCCCGAAGTTCAGGCAATAGTTCTTAAGGGCTATAAGCGCGGCGAGACGCCATACACCGGTCGCGCTGCCGACTTGCTGGAGCCCGAGATGGAGAAAGCCAAGCAGGCAACCAAAGATATAGCAAAGGATATCGGCGACGTTCTCATCTATGCCTTATACCCCGAGACCGGCATGAAGTTCCTGCGTATAAAGTATGGACTTGAGCCTGTGCCAGCATCCATGAAGCCAAAGACCATCGAGGATATCAAGAAAGAGGACGAACTTATCGCCAAAGCCCTGGCAGGAAAGCTTGTAGATAAGGTGGAAGCGCCCAAGAAGGAAGTACCTGCCAAGGGACCAGGGATCAGAACCTTCAACGTCTTTGTCGAGAACGAATACTACAAGGTAGAGGTTGAGCCTACAGGCGGGGCAATTATATCGGGGCCGGTTGCCGGCCGACCCGCCGCTGCAGCCCCTGCTCAACCAGCGGCCAAGCCGGCTGAAGCGCCTAAGCCCGAAGCAAAGAAAGAGGCAGCGCCAGCAGCAGCCGTCGCCGAAGGCGATGTCACACTACCTGTCCCTATGCCGGGGACAGTGATTCGCTATATGGTAAAGGCAGGAGATAAAGTCAAGGCAGGGGACATCGTGGTCATGCTGGAGGCGATGAAGATGGAGAATGCCATCCCCACACCTGCTGCTGGAACCATTAAAGCAGTCAACTTCGCCGCAGGCGCAGCAGTGAAGAAAGGCGAAGTGCTGGCGATAATCTCCACTAAATAGTGAGGTTGCCTGGAAACACAGATACATGTAAACTGTAGGGGCGTCCGCCTGTGGCGGACGCCCCTCTCTAATTTTTACTCGGTGAAGGTTTGAGGAATATGCGGAAAACGCTAGCAGAAAAGATACTGAGCGAAAAGTCGGGTATCGACGCACGCGCCGGCGATATCGTGATAGCTCCCGTTGATACGATCTTTGCCCAGGATGGCACAGGGCCTCTGGCGATAAGACAGTTCCAAGCATCGGGTTTCAATCAACTGGCAAACCCCGCTGCTACCATCTTTTTCTTAGACCATAATGCTCCCACGCCTACCAAAGAGCTTTCCAACGACCACCTGCTTATCCGCGATTTCGCCAGGAAATGCGGTGCTTGCCTTTCCGATATCGGCGAAGGCATCTGCCACCAGGTAATTACTGAGTCCTACGCCAGCCCCGGCGATATAATCGTCGGCGCTGACTCCCATACCGTTACCGCAGGAGCACTGTGCGCCTTCGCCACCGGCATGGGCTCGACCGATATAGCCATCGCCTTCGCCCTGGGCAAGACCTGGTTCCGCGTGCCGCCCAGCATTAAAATCAATGTCAGCGGACGTTTCCCCAAAATGGTTTCAGCCAAAGACCTGATCCTTTATCTCATCGGTAAGATTGGCGCCGATGGCGCCACCTACATGTCCCTCGAGTTCGGCGGCAGCACCATAGACCGTATGCCTATTTCGCAGCGGCTCACCATCGCCAATATGACAGTAGAGGCTGGCGCTAAAACGGGACTTTTCCCCTCAGATGAGATTACCAAGAGGTATCTGGAAAGTCGGGGCCATGGAGACAAATGGCGTCCTCTCCAACCCGATACCGATGCCACATACGAGCAGGTCATGGAAATCAATGCTGCAAAATTGGAGCCGATGGTGTCAAAGCCACATACGGTGGACAACACTGCGCGGGTTACAGAGGTAAAAGGCACCAGGGTACATCAGGTGTTCATCGGCACCTGCACCAACGGCCGTCTCGATGACCTGGCAATTGCTGCCAGAATACTCAAGGGCAAGAAGCGGCATCATGATACCAGATTGCTGGTCGCCCCTGCCTCTAAGGAAGTCCTACTCGATGCCATCAAAGCAGGATATATTCGAACCCTGATCCAGGCAGGTGCTATTGTCCTCCCGCCCGGGTGTGCCGCCTGTGTGGGAGGGCATCAGGGGATACTGGGCAATGGGGAGGTCTGCCTCTCCACAGCCAACCGCAACTTCAAGGGCAGGATGGGCAATCCCAACGCCTTTATTTATCTATCTAGTCCGGCGACCGCCGCGGCTTCAGCTATCACAGGCGCAATCACCGACCCCAGGGAGTTAGCATAGATGCTCAGAGGAAAAGCGTTCAAATTCGGGGATGGTATCTCCACCGACCTTATCCAGCCGGGTAGGTACAACTATCTCCGCAGCAATTTGCCCGAGTTGGCCAAGCACGTGTTGGAGGATGCCGACCCCAACTTTGCCTCCAAGGTGAAGAGGGGTGACTTCATAGTTGCCGGCAAGAACTTCGGCCTGGGCTCGAGCCGTGAGCACGCCCCCACCATCCTGAAGCTGGCTGGAGTCAGCGCCGTCCTGGCAAAGTCGGTGGCACGCATCTTCTTCAGAAACGCCATAAATGTAGGATTGCCCGTACTTATCTGCGGTACCGACAAAATAAACGACGGCGACGAGCTTGAGATAGACCTCGCCTCAGGCACCATCGTAGATTTAACCAATGGCGCCAAACTCACCTCCGGCAAAATCCCCGATGTTATGCTCAAAATCCTGTCCGAAGGCGGCCTCGTGCCCTATATTAAGAAATACGGCGATTTCACCGCAGTCAAGGGCATTTCTTTCGATATTCAAGAAGGCG
>JBBIRL010000129.1:0-1257 GCA_037441825.1 Dehalococcoidia bacterium
TTGAGATGCAAAGAAATGAACGGCACTATCTGCTCGGCAACCGTGGAAGTTAACTGAGCGGAATCTACCGCCGAGGGCAGTCGCCCTCTCGATGATTGCAGATTTTATGCCTTCTTTAGCCAACAGACACCCCACCGCCAACCCACCGGGTCCACCCCCTACAATGATGTCATCGAAATCTTTTCCTTTGGCTATGCTTCCCTTAGCCATAGCTACACCCCCTGATATATTGTCCTTGCCTTGAATACAATCTGTGCATTGGGTTGTATGCTCACAGAAACATTTATCGCGAATCGGGGTAGGTGTAGCCTCTCGCCTTGCCTCCCCACTCTCCTGGTCCCCTGGGTCTGCCCCTCTACCGAAGCAGAGTAAAATTGAAAACCTGATTGCCGTGGTCGTTTGACGGTTTTTCTGCTGAACTACTGGTGTGAAGTAAGGTACTACATAGTTATGTCTTTTTCAACTAACTTTCGTCTAGTTTTTGCCCTGTTCAGGCAAAAGGCGAGGCGAATATCCTTGGCCGATGTCCATCATGCTCATCGCAGGTGTTACAGGGGATCTGACAATGTCGATTACCCTGTGAGAATCCAGTTCATTCAGCCTGTAGTATTTCCCGCCACCCGCCTCCACGATCTCCCTGTTACATCCCAGCTTGAGGAAACCATCATCGGTGTCTATGACCACCAGATTTATACCTTGTTTTCTAATCTCTCTTGCTAGAGAAATAATCTCTTGCTTCACATCTTCGATTATTGGGACATTTCCTCTCCCGTCTGAGACGAGCACCATCACAGGAATGATGTTCCTGTTTTTCCAGAGCTGGGTCTTCATAACCTGAAGCCCCTGGTAAAGTCCATCGGAGAGGGGTGTCCTTCCCTCTGTGGGGAGATTTCTGAGATGCTTAGCAGCCAATTCCACGCTGGATGTGGGTTGCAGCAGAACAGTCGCTTTATTTCCAGACACAGCGATGAAACCCACTTTGTCTCTTTTCTGGTAGGAATCCTCGAGGAGGGACATAACAGTTGATTTAACTAGTTCCATTCCCTTCATCGCCGCCATGGAGCCCGAGCAATCGACCACGAATACAATCACTGAGGAAATCTTCTTTGCCCTGACTTTTTCCCGGAGGTCTTCTTTATCTATCTTCAAGGTGCCTTTTCTTGCTGCGGCAGCCCTTATTGTGGCGTCTATGGCAATATCTGTGGTCTTGCCCTCCGGCAGCCTGGCTTTCACATACTTGCCTCTGTGAGTGCTTAG
>JBBIRL010000129.1:1267-4475 GCA_037441825.1 Dehalococcoidia bacterium
CTCCTCCCTGAGCCTGTTCTTCGCTTCTTGTCTTTATTTAGTTTTAGCTCTGCCTTTTTACGCTCTCCGATGCCGAATGTTTTCTTTCCTGTATCCTCAGTCTCATCAATCTGCACAAGGTAATCGCTTTCCTCATCATCCTCAGATGCCTCCGACTCATCAGCACCCTTCTTGTTTCTGGCACTAGACATCTTCTTCTGTCTTAAGATAGCTCTTACCCTCTGGGTTACCGGTTTCGGTTCCTCGAAGGGCAGCCTCCTGACCCTGTGAGGCAGCACAAGCTCTGCCGCCTCCTTTATGTCCTGTTCATTAACGTTTTTTCTCCGATTGTAAGCAGCTATAGTCTTAGCAGTTCTGGCGATAAGGAAGTCCGCCCGATGTCCGTGGACCTCGAACTCGAGACAAATCTCAGCTACGGTCTCAAGAAGCCTTTTTGAAATCTTTGCGTCATCTAGAAGTTCCCGAGCTTTAACTATCCTCTGCCTGAGCTCTTGCTGCTTCCTTTCGTATTTTCCGGCGAACGCCTCCGGATTTTTTTCGAATTCCTCCACCACATTTATGATTTCGATCCTCTCCTTGACCGCCTTTGTCCCTGTTATATTTACGGAGAGCCCAAACCTGTCCAGAAGCTGGGGGCGTATCTCGCCTTCCTCCGGATTCATGGTCCCCACCAGAATAAACTTTGAGGGATGCGACACTGAGATGCCCTCTCTTTCAACGATGTTCACCCCCATGGCTGCGGAATCGAGCAGAATATCTACCAGATGGTCGTCCAGCAGGTTGACCTCATCTATATATAGTATGCCCTGATTAACCTCAGCCAGTATCCCCGGCTCAAGGGCTTTGATTCCCCTTCTCAGCGCTTTCTCTATGTCCAGAGTCCCCGTTACTCTATCCTCAGTCGCTCCCAAGGGTAGCTCTACCACTTTTATCTTCCTGCTCACTGTGGAGAGTTTTCTGCCGGCGAGATACTTTCTATGGCAGGTGTCGCATTGAAGAGCAGGATTGCTGGGGTTGCAGTTGAACGGGCATTTAACTACGTCTATCTCAGGCAAAAGGTCAGCTAAAGCCCTCACAGCGGTGGATTTGCCCGTACCCTTTTCCCCTCGGATAAGGACTCCGAGCAGGCTGGGGTTTATGGCGTTCAGTAACAGAGACTGTTTGAGCTCTTGCTGGCCCACTATGGCTGTGAAAGGGAGAACAACTCTTTTCATCCGGTGAGACACTTTATCATCGCCCTCTAGTGTACTTGAACCGAGCAGTCGAGAAGGGCAGGGCTAAGGCTGTCCGGTAAAACTCAGTATCCCGTGATAGGCGGTGCTCCGATTTGCGAGGAGTTGTGAGTTTGTTCCAACCTCTGCTTCACGAGCTGGGCCACCGTCTGTATCGCTTCAGTCCCCAGAGAGGCAAGTAAATCCGCTATCTCCTCCAGAGAGAAGGCATCCTGCGTGTCTATAGCTTTTTTCTTGAAGGCAAAGATAACTGCCTGTGCCCTGTTCCGCGCTCCCAACTTGACGCATGCCTGGTGAAGACATACTTTCACAGCATAGGTGGATATGAAAAGCTGCTGGGCAATCTCTTGATTGGTAAGACCACGGGCAACCAAGGCAAGGACTTCGCGCTCCCTTTGGGTCAGTTTGGCATCTTGCGAGCTTATCATAGCACTCAATCTTGGCGAGGTTGACAAATTCTGGTAACTGAGACTTTAATTCGCAGGCTAGTTTTTGTCAAGCTAGCCTTGACTGCGCGTTGTAAAAGGCTGTATTATTTCAGAGTGAGAGGTTCATGTGAGTCAACAGAGATCAGTGAATAAACCATCGATTTGTGTGGCAGGCCGCAGGCATAACTTGCCGTGATTTACCACTATGTTACAATATGCTTAAATGATTATCTAAAATCAGAGGAGCAGTTGCCATGAAAGAGAAACCTGTCACAGTTGCAATAAGTGGAGCTTTTGACCCCATACATGTCGGTCATGTTCGATACATTCGTGAAGCGGCCAAACTGGGTGATAGGCTGGTGGTAATTTTGAATAGCGACGATTTCCTGCTCAGAAAAAAGGGGTTTGTGTTCAGGCCATTTGAGGACAGAAAAGAGATCCTGGAAAACGTCAAAGGAGTCGATGAAGTCGTCGCCTCTATAGATGAAGACCAGACTGTGAGTAAAACGCTGGAACTGATCAAGCCCGACATATTTGCGAAGGGCGGTGCCAGGACAGGGCCTGCAAACATCCCCGAAGCGCAGACCTGCCGCAAAATCGGCTGTAAATTGGTCACGAACGTCGGAGGAGCCCAAATTCGGTCGGATAGCGATTTATCCTGGAAAGTTAAAGAGCTAGGTATGGAGGATACGAGCAAATTCAGAATCGTCTGCCCTTACTGCGATGACCATCCGATATTGAAAGAGAAATGTCTCTATTGTAAAGGCACAGGTAAAATAGTGGTGGGGAAGTCGGATTAGCGAAGCCAGTATCAGCTCAAGGCATCAGCGCCCAGTTCTGCAAGTTCCTCAGCACTCAGCACCCTCCCGGTAAGACTACTTGCGTTTTGATTTGCCAGAAAAACCGCATATTTACCCCACATCTCCGGCCTCTGCCAGCCTGACCTGTCAACACCAGGCATCCATTGCCCAAACCCCTCGGTATCGGTGAGGCTGGGACAGAGTGCATTGACCGCTATATTGTACTCTTTCAGCTCTTCAGCTAATCCATATGTAAAGCGCTCAATAGCAGCCTTGGCGACTCCATAGGCCACATCGAACATTATCATCCTGGTACCAACCACCGAGGAGAGGTTGATGATGCTTCCGCTTCTCCTCTTCATCATGATGGGAAGAACCGCCCTGGTGCAGAGGAATGTGCCCCGCAGATTTACTGCGATGACCAGGTCCCACCGCTTTACGGGTATGTCGAGCACCTTGCCGGGAGAGTTTATCCCGGCGTTGTTGACCAATATATCGATGGCTCCGAACTCCTGCAATGTCCTCCTGGCCAACTCCTCAACTGATTCTTCCTTAGTGATATCGGTCTTTACTGCCAGAGCATATCTTCCCAAAGCGCGGATTTCATCGGCAGTCTTGTGGATGGTTCCGGGGAGAGGCCCACCCTCACGTTCAGTACGCGCTGCCACAACTACATGGGCTCCCTCCCTAGCAAGGGCAAGAGCGATAGCCTTGCCGATTCCGCGGCTAGCGCCGGTAACTATAGCAA
>JBBIRL010000129.1:4575-6149 GCA_037441825.1 Dehalococcoidia bacterium
GTTCGGCGAAGACCATATGAGTGCCGCCCTCAATTATCAGATACCTGGCTCCCCCAATTTTGTTGGCTAGGTATTTGGTGTATTTCGGTGGGGTCATTATATCCTCGCTACCGCATAGAGCCAGGGTTGGCAGCTTGATTTGGTGAACCCGTTCCATAATATCGAACCTATCGCAGCAGAGCATATCATTTAGTAAAACAGAGGGATTCCCCTCCAAAGCCTTCCTCTGAAGTACATCTCTGAGTTCAGGTTCAATAAACTCATATGATTTATCAAAGAAATCCTCAAATAAACTGCGGTTGCGCTTGGCCTGCTCCAGCATCTCAAGGTACATGGTGCCGACGCGGAGCCGGGCGCCGCTGCCGATGAGAATCAGCCCCCTTAAATCTTCAGGATATTTCAGCGCGTAGAGTTGAGCGATAGCGCCACCCAGCGAGTGGCCTACCAACACCACATCCTTGTAGCCAGTATCCTGTATGTATCCCCGCAGCCACTCAACATAGGAGGCGACGCTGGTGCACGGTTCACCGCAGGGATGGCCGGGAAGAGCGACAGCGTCAGCTTCGGGAAAGTGCCTCGTCTGGTAGTGCCAGACCTCTTTGCAGCCTCCTGAGCCGTGAACAAAAATCAGTTTCACCATAAAACCCCTCAAATGACCCCTATAATATTGTATCACCTCCCCAAAAGTCCTTCCGCTTAGTACAACACAAATGACACTGCCTCCTGGCCGAGCAAGGATAAACTTGGCGACCCACGGATACCGAGTGTCAACCAGAATGCTGAATCGGCGACCCCAAATGGGGTCTAACCGGTAATCTTATGCTAACTGTGATTTTGGCATCGTAACCCGGTGTGGCTGTGGGATTCGAGCGCTCGCCTCTACGTATGCAGGCGCATTATTACAGTGTGTCCCAAAACCCGGTTTCTGAAATATGGTACAATTATATAAACGAACCCGTGCGAGCATATGGAGGGTGAAGTGGCACACTACGTTGGCGCTCCTGCGGCAAATGAAACTTCGCAACGCTTCAAACGCATAAAACAGGAACTCCTGTCCTCCCCCACATATCTATGTCCCGAGCGGGCATCTCTAATTACCGACTTCTTCAAGCATCATGACGATCATCACGAGTCCATGGCCGTTCGGAAGGCCAAGGCTTTGCGCCATCTTCTCACGAATAAGTCGGTGCGGATTTACCCTGATGAATTGATTGTGGGCAATATGGGCAGCCATCGCAATTCCGCCCTTATCCAACCTGAGCTGAGCGGTGTCTTCATGGGCACGGAATTGCTGTGGATAGATAAGAGAAAGACTAACCCTCTAAAAATGCCGTGGTCAGACCGCTTCAACATTATCTTTCGGGTCTACCCTTATTGGCTCCTGCGAAATATGCCTTTCAGGGCATTCCGCCCTCATTTTCGGCAATTTTTGCATTTCGCATTAGACCAGCTTAATGCTACATATTACCTTATCAATGAGGCAGGTGGCATTGGACACTTCCTGCCTAACTATGAAAAGATGCTCAAGCTGGGCGTGAAGGGCTATCTTGAAGCCATCGAAGGAAAAGATGACG
>JBBIRL010000130.1:0-6079 GCA_037441825.1 Dehalococcoidia bacterium
CGGATAACCTCATCAGCAAGCTGGAGAGCCAGGCACGTCTGCAGAGGGCTCTGGTCAGACGCCACCCACCCCCGTGTCCCGAATGCAAAGAGCCTATCGAGCAGAGGCTGTCAGAGATAGAAGCAGGTAGAATCGGCGCAAAAGAGTGCCTCAGCCAAGCAAGATTTATTGATAAAGATAATGGAGCTACAAGCCACCGGCTCTCCACAGTCGGATGCTAAGAATTACAGGAAGGTAGAAACGTTGGCGAACATCAATTTCATGATCGGCGGTGAGGCGGGGCAGGGGGTTCAATCTGTAGGCCATATTCTGGCTAAGACCCTAGCCAGAGGCGGTTTCCACGTCTTCGCTGATCAGGACTATGAATCACGAGTAAGAGGCGGCCATAGCTTTTTTCGTGTCAGGGCCAGCGATACGGAGGCCGGAGCTATTTCCGAGCTGGTGGATATATTGGTGGCGCTCGACAAGGAAAGCATAGACTTGCATCAGAAGGAGTTGACAAACCAGGGGGTCATAATCTTCGACGGAGATAAGGTCAAGAATAGAGAGAGAAATAGCAGCCTCTTCTCCGTGCCCTTAGAGCGGCTAGCGCAGGAAAGCGCCAAAAACAAGCTCATGACAAACACCGTGGCACTGGGGACGGCTCTTGGCCTGACTAGTTATGACAAACTAATATTGAACAATGTTATCTCAGAATATTTTGGCGCCGGAGATGTGGGAAAGGCTAACGTCGCTGCGGCTGCGGCAGGCTACGATTATGTCAAGACAAATTTCAAGAGGGATTTCAGTCACAAGCTCACCCCCATTAGCGATGGCAGGAGAATGTTGCTCTCGGGCAACGAAGCCATTGCCCTGGGGGCACTGGCTGCAGGCTGCAGGTTTATGGCGGCATATCCCATGACCCCAACTACTTCCATTATGGAATATCTGGCAAGCAAGGCCAAAGACTTCGACATAGCCGTAGTGCAGCCTGAAGACGAGATAGCAGCAGTCAATATGGTCGTAGGTGCTTCGTTCGCGGGCGTGCGCTCCATGACAGCTACTTCAGGAGGCGGATTCTGTCTCATGGTCGAGGGATTGGGCCTGGCGGGGATGACGGAGACGCCTATTGTGGTAGTGCTGGGACAACGCGCCGGACCGGCTATCGGTTTGCCCACCAGGACAGAGCAGGGCGACTTGGAGTTTGCCATCCACGCTGCGCACGGAGAATTCCCCAGGGCTGTGCTGGCACCAGCCACCGTCGAAGATGCTTTCTGGCTGACTGTCAAAGCCTTCAACCTTGCAGAAAAATACCAAACACCTGTAATTCTGATAACCGACCAGTATCTGGCAAGCTCCTACGCCACCATCGAGAGATTCGACCTCTCCAAGGTGACTATCGACAGGGGACTTCTGCTTTCCAGGGAAGAATTGGCCAAGCTAGGGGAATACAAGAGACACAAAATTACAGAATCCGGTATATCACCCAGAGCCCTCCCGCTCGAAGGAGGAGCTCTGGTGGTGACCGACTCCGACGAGCACAACGAAGAGGGGCACTTGATTGAAGATGACGAGACCAGGACTGCCATGATGCTGAAGCGGATGCGCAAGATGGAAGGTCTGAGAAAGGAAATCACCAGGCCCAGGGTCTACGGTGCAACTCAACCGGAGACAACCCTGCTGGGCTGGGGCAGCACATACGGCGCTATCAGGGAAGCGGTTGATTTAGCGATGAAGGATGGCCTGGCAATCAACCTCGTCCACCTCAACGAGATTTGGCCATTTCCTGTAGAGGCGACAGCCCGAGTCCTACAGGGAGCCAAGAAAATCATCGCAGTTGAGAACAACGCCACCGCTCAGTTGGCTCACCTGCTTCGCGCCGAGACGGGGTACCAGGTGACAGGCAAGATACTCAAATTCGACGGCCGTCCTATTTCGCCGGCACATATATTGAAGCAGCTCAAGCGGGAGATGCGCTAGCTATGGTGAAAATAGCTGACTATGCAGGTAGTCCCACCGCCTGGTGCCCGGGATGCGGCAATTTCGGCATCCTGATAGCATTGAAACGCGCCCTGGTGGAGCTGGACATAGAACCATATAGAGTCCTGATGGTTTCAGGCATCGGCCAGGCGGGCAAGCTGCCTCATTACACTAAAGGCAACGTCCTAAATGTCCTCCACGGCAGGACGCTGCCTGCGGCAACCGCCGCCAAGATAGTCAACCCGGAGCTTGTGGTTATTGCCGTGGGTGGCGATGGGGATGGCTACGGCGAAGGCGGGAACCATTTCCTCCACGCTCTACGTCGCAATCACGATATCACCTACCTGGTACATAATAACCAGGTCTATGGTCTCACCAAAGGGCAGGCGTCTCCTACCAGCGACCCGGGCTTCGTCACCAAGACCACTCCCCAGGGAGCATCCGAACCTGTCTATCCCCTTGCTCTGGCTATAGCTGCTGACGGCAGCTTCGTAGCCAGAGGTTTTGCCGGCGATACAGAGCACCTGGCAGGACTGATCAAGAGCGGGATTCAACACAAGGGTTTCGCCCTTATTGATATGCTCCAACCTTGCGTTACCTTCAACCATAAGAACACCTTTGCCTGGTATAGAGAAAGAGTTTACAAGCTGGATGGGTCCACTTACGACCCGACCAACAAGATGGCCGCTTTCGAGAAGGCCCAGGAGTGGGGAGCCAAAATACCGATTGGGGTAATCTACAGAAAGCCGAGAGCGACCTTCGAAGAACAAATCCCAGCTTTAAGTAAAGGGCCATTAGTCAGACAGAAAATCGACCCCATCCAAGTCGAAAGGCTATTCAAAGAGTTTGTATAGCAACGAAGCACTCAAAGATTTGCCCGAACTCTTTTACTATACATGACCGGCATATCCACCAAATGATAAATGTTAAGGAGGATAAGAATGCGGAAACTCATGCTGGCTGGCATCCTGTTAATGGCACTATCTCTGATACTTGTACTCACTGGTTGTAGTACAACAACGCCTGCTGCTACGCCTACGCCAACGCCAATAGCTTCGCCTACACCTGCTGCCACACTTACACCTGCCGCTACACCTACGCCAACATCTATAGCCGCGCCTACCCCCACCGCTACGCCGATATCGGGTCAGGCCAGCGTGAATATCTCAGGCTTCGCTTTTGTGCCGTCAACGTTAACTGTGTCCGTGGGGACTACTGTTACCTGGACCAACAACGATTCAGTTTCCCATACCGTAACCAGCAACGATAACCTGTTCGACAGCGGGAATCTCGCTAAGGGCGCTACTTTCAGCCACATCTTCAATCAGACGGGGACTTTCAACTATCACTGCTCAATCCATCCTTCCATGACCGGTAAAATCACTGTGGAGTAAATACTATGAATGCATTGCTGGGATTGCGCGTGGTTTTCGCCCTCGGCATCGTAAATTTCCTCACCCTGTCGGCGCTGTTCCTCTCATGCCGGTGTATGGGAGCACGAAAACCGTTTTCTAAAATGCTCCATTTTAAAGCTTTTGCAAGGTTCTATAAACTTCATTGTTACTATTGGTACATACTATTCGGCTCAGTAGTGGCTCACCTAGCTATAGCGATCCGGGTATTGGGCATCCCTTTCGGCACCTGAACGCTTACGAATTGATTGACCCCTATGATATAATTACGCTGAAGTCGGGTTTAGGTAGAAAGGAGAGAGGAAATGCTCAAAGATTTCAAAGAGTTCATCATGCGGGGCAACGTGGTCGACATGGCAGTCGGCATCATAATCGGCGCAGCCTTCGGCACCATAGTCACGTCACTGGTGGCGGATATAATTATGCCTCCCATAAGCCTGGCTCTGGGCAGAGTTGATTTCACCAACCTCTTCGCTCTTCTAAAAGCAGGCCCCAAAGCCCCTGCACCCTACTATAGTCTTTCTGAAGCCCAGGCTGCCGGCGCTGTAACAGAGAATTATGGTCACTTTATTATCACCGTATTCAGCTTCCTGATAATAGCCTTCGTGATTTTCCTGATGATACGAGCAATCAACAACATGCGCCGCCGCGCAGAAGCCCCAAAGGCCGCAGCAGCTCCCACAACAAAAGATTGCCCTTACTGTGTGTCCAAGATACCGATTAAGGCAACACGCTGCCCGAATTGCACCTCACAACTGCAGCCTGTGTAACTACAATGACACTTCATACCTTGGGGCTGGGGACACCCCAGCCCCGAAGCCTCCGAAATTCGGTTTTAAAGGGAGCCGGTTTGAAAAACCTACATAGCACATATATGTGATAACTTTTTAACCTTTTTTATCCCCATTTTATGACTTCTTGATACCTAGATTGCTAACATAAGCATAGATTTTTCTTATGCGCGAGGAGGATTTCATGCTCGCTATCGCCAATAATATAAGTACCAGGAACAGAAGGGTCTCCGAAGCACTTAGACTGCACCCTGCTGAATCCATTAGTCAGAAAGTAGCAGATAGGATCAAAAAGGAACGTATCGATTTCCTGCAAGAGCTGGCAAGCGACTGTGTCGGAGCGGGTGCTGACATATTGGATATCAACCTTCAGCAGCGACACGATGAGCCTGAGATAATAAAGTTCGCAGTTGAGACGATTCAAGGAGCAGTGGACTGTCAGCTATGCCTGAGTTCAAACAGGGCTGATACCCTGGAAGCTGGCCTCCGAGCCTGCAAGCGCCCCCCAATCGTGAATTACATATCACTTGATGAGGAAAAGCTCAAGGAGATCCTACCCCTGGTTGCGCGATACAAGGCAGAGGTTATTCTCAGCGTCACCGGCCCAACAGCACTTAACAGCACAGAAGATATATTGAAGTCCGCTGCAGTTTTGGTGGGAGCTGCCAATGAGTCCGGCATCTCGAACAAACGCATCATCATAGACCCAGGCGTGTTACATGTTACCAGCGATGCGGGCCAGCGCCACACAAAGACTTTGCTCGAGCTGCTCCCTGCCTTGTCTGAGATATTCGACCCACCGATAAGAACCACATCCTGGATAAACAATGTATCTGCTGGTGCCCCGAGGCGGCTGCGCCCGGCGATAAACAATACCTTTCTCGCCGTGCTCGCCGGGGCGGGACTGTATTCCGCCTTCGTTGACGCCCTCAACAAGGAGACCATGAGGACAGTGCGTTTGATAAGAATCCTCAGGGACGATGCTATATACTCTGATCGCGATGCAGAGATATGCTGACAGTAAAAACCTTAACAACACTCTGGCAGAGAACCTGTCGAGTGTATATCGCGCAAGTCTACCTAATTCGTAAAGGAGTAACGAAGTGCTAAAGGGAGGGATACCCCTAGGTAGAATCCTCGGTGTCTCGATAAAGCTGCATTATTCCTGGTTTATCATCTTTGTGTTGGTAACCTGGGCTCTGGCAACCGGTTATTTCCCATCCGTCTACCCGGACTGGAATCAAGCAACCTACTGGGGCATCGGCCTGGCCACCAGCCTCCTTTTTTTCGGCTCGGTGCTGGCACACGAGCTGTCCCATAGCGTGGTAGCTCAAGCTGCAGGGATCCCGGTCAAGTCCATCACCTTATTCGTCTTCGGCGGAGTATCGCAAATCAGCAAGGAACCAGAACGCGCTGATGTCGAGTTCCGTATGGCTCTGGCTGGCCCCTTCAGCAGCCTGGTCATTGCAGGCATATTCTGGGGCATACATATTGCTACAATAGGAGTGAGCCAGCCCGCAGCAGCCCTGACATATTGGCTTGCCTGGATCAACGCTGTCCTCGCCGGCTTCAATCTGATCCCCGGATTCCCTCTGGACGGCGGGCGTGTGCTGCGGTCTATACTCTGGTGGCGCAGCAAGAATCTGCGTAGTGCGACCCGCGTTGCAGCGACTATCGGCAGAGGCATGGGCTACCTATTCATATTTGGCGGTATTTTCTGGATCTTTTGGGGCAACTGGTTCAACGGCCTATGGATAGCCCTCATCGGCTGGTTCTTGGAGAATGCAGCGGCCGGAAGCTACCAGCAAGTGGCCCTTCAAGATATGCTTCGCGGCCATAAGGTCAGTGAGGTCATGACCCGAGACTGTCCCACAGTTTCTCCCAGGCTCACAATTGAGCAACTAGTTCATGACTACC
>JBBIRL010000131.1:0-6036 GCA_037441825.1 Dehalococcoidia bacterium
AACTAAAACAAGCCACGGAAAGGAGAATAAAATGAAAAGTGAAATGCCTAGCTGTAAATATTGTGGCAATTCCAAAACTGTTGTAAGGTTCGGCACATATAAAGACATTCAACTCTTTTGGTGCAAATCTTGCAAGCGTAAATTCAAAGGCGACACCACGCTATTTCACATGAAAACCCCGCCTGAACAAATCAGCAGCGCCTTGAGAATGTACTATGATGGTATGAGCATTAAGGATATCAAGAACTTCTTGAAACAGGAACACAACAATAACCCCTCGAAAAAGACCATCTACGAGTGGATAGACAAGTATAGCGATATAGCAATCAAATCAGCCAAGAATTATCAGCCCCAAGTTAGTGATACATGGATTGCGGACGAAACAGTTTTACGCATAGCTGGACAGAACGTGTGGATGTACACGATTATAGATGACAAGACCCGCTTCCTTTTAGCCACCCATATAGCCCTATCTCGCACCACCCGTGACGCCGAGGCACTCATGAGGGAAGCACAAAAGAAAGCAGGCAAAGCCCCAAAGATAATTGTCACGGATAAGAACTATTCCTATCTTGACGCAATAGAACAAGCCTTTGGCAGTGACACCGAGCATATACAAGGCAGAGCATTTTCGGCAGACACCCACAACACTCAGAAGATTGAGCGTTGGCACGAGACTTTGAAAGAGCGCACCAAAGTAATGAAGGGGCTAAAGTCTGTTGAAAGTGCAATTCAGTTTGTAGCAGCCTTTCTAGTGCATTATAACTACCTTCGTGATAATGAAGCGCTGGATGGCAAAACACCCGCAGAGGTAGCTAAAATCAAATTTCCCTACAAAGACTGGGCTGAAATAATTAGACAGCCTGTATCAAAGCAAGCTGAATTGCAGACACGCCTGACACCAAGGATAAAGATACCACACGTCAGATTGCCTGAGACTCATGTAGGCAGACCACGTAAGAGGAAAAGAACCAAAGTATCAAGCCCAATATCCAGCAGTGTTATCAGCGTGTATAATGTGCGCAAATAACTAGCTGGGAGGGCAGATACGTGAAAAGGATAATAGGAGTGACACTTGCTATGTTTCTAACTTTATCTGTAATTTCCAGTTGCACCACAAGCGGAATGGCTACCGTTCAACAGATGTCTGTAACAAATGTATCATGGACACACTGGAACGCACTCGAAGTGAGCTTGAAACCAACCAGCGATATACAGGCAAACAAACAATACATAGTAGACCTGTATGAAAAAGGCAAGCTAAGAAATTCTACTCATGTAGCGTGGAATCAGCCTGAACTGAACATAAAACAGCCCGTAACTGTCGAATTTCCAATATCTGAGGATGAATTTAATGCATATTTCAATTCAACATCGTCAGAACTGAGTCATATATTTTCAGTAAAGGTACATGAATAAGGTGACGGAAGGGGCAAGGGTTACTAATGAGAGATAGAGTTCCATCTGTTGTGCTCCATAACTTAGAGCTACAAAGCCCTAATTATGTTCACAATCAAAACCACTATTATCAGCATCTGGACAATGCTAATGAGAGTGGCGGTAATCAAGGCAATCACCCCTTGTCTAGTAGGCTGAATGCCTCAAACCCTTGCCCGCTCCCTATCCCTGGACACAATATAGGACAACCCAATGGACAAGTCAACTAAAAGTAAACGATACCTTTTCACGAGGCAATCGCGAAACCTCTAAACAGCTATGGAAAGATGGCAAGAGAAAAGGGCATTTACCCCAATCCATTCTGGTAGAATAGCTTTAGTGAAATACCAAACCACCAGAAGGAGGAAATAAATACCCCATGTACATTATACAACGTCCGCTGTTCGATTTTGACGAGTTTATCATTCAGGTGAAAGAGGAGGAGCGAATGGTAATCGTCCTGGAGGGGTTGGATGTAGAAAAGCTTCTGGCGGTGGTGGAGAGGGAACGCTGGACAGGGAGAAGAGGCCATTCGATACGAGGCATGTGGGCTGCGCTCATTGCTGGGGTAGTGCACCAGAGCACCGGTCTGGCGGGTGTGGTGCGATTATTAAAGGGGAATAAGGCTGTCAGGGAGGTATGTGGATTTGCCAAGGATGAAATACCTGAGGAAGATGCCCTGGGAAGGTTTCTGCGCAAGCTGGTGAATCATGAGAAGGAACTTGAGGAGTGTTTTGAAAGTATGGTGGAGCGGCTACGAAATCTGTTCCCGGGATTTGGCGAGAACTTGGTAGGGGATAGTACTGATATCGTGGCCTGGTCTAATGGTGCCCGCCACCAGCCTTCTGACAGAGACGCCAAGTGGGGAGCCCAAAAGGCCAGTCATAGAGGAGGAAAGTCAGAGTGTGAAAAGAAAGATGACCTATACTACTGGTTCGGCTACAAACTACATTTACTCATTGACGCAATGACCGAACTGCCGGTGTCATTTGTGGTGACGCCGGCTAACGTAGCCGACACCGTGGAATTACCCAGCCTGCTGGAGAAGGGCAAATTAAAGCGACTCGAGGCCAAGCCCGAGGCGTTGATCTTCGATAAGGGCTATGACAGCAAGAATAATAATGATGTCATCTACAAAGAGTACAAAGCAGCACCGATCATTCCCATCAGAGAAAGAGAGGGAGCACAGCTAGAGGGAATCTGCAATGCCAAGGGGACTCCAACCTGTGGGTGTGGACTGGAGATGGTGTACTGGGGGCGAGATGGCAATTATCTGAAATACCGATGTCCTGATGTGGTAGGAAGGGCAAAATGTAAGAACCTTTCGCCCTGTACTGCTTCGTCTTATGGCTATGTCCTGAAATTGCCTATAGCTGATGATGTCAGACGCCATCCGCCGGTACCCCGGGAGACAAAGAAATGGGCAAGGCTGTACAAATTGCGCACCAGCATAGAGCGGGTGAACGGTCGGCTGAAAGATTTTCTGGGGCTGAAACGGATAACCGTCAGGGGAATAGCCAAGGTTACCGTGCGGTCTCTGCTCAGTCTCATGGTGATGGTAGCAACCGCCATAGGCATGGCGCAACGGCATCGCCTAAAGGAGGTGCGTACGCTTGTAGGATAGCCATACCCGCCCCTACGAGAAATGGAGATTTATTTGCGGCTACTCTTGCCTTTCTTAGAAGCAAGCACTTTCTGCATGGTTGAACCTATCTCGGCAGGGCTCTTGGTCACGGTGACACCTACGGCAGACAGGGCATCCATCTTGTCCTGAGCCCTTCCCGAAGCTCCTGTGATGATGGCTCCGGCATGGCCCATGCGCCTGCCCGGAGGTGCACTGGCCCCGGCGATGAAGGCGACCACGGGCTTGGTCATTTTATTCTTGATGAACTCCGCTGCTCGCTGTTCCTGATTGCCGCCAATCTCGCCGATGAGCACCACTGCCTCGGTATCGGGGTCTTTTTGAAACAGCTCCAGAGCATCAATGAAGACCATGCCTATGATGGGGTCGCCGCCCAGGCCGATACATGTCGTCTGACCGATGCCCAGCGTGGTAAGCTGGCTCACTGCTTCATAGGTGAGGGTCCCGCTCCGTGAGATAACGCCGACATTACCCTTGAGGAAGATATCGCCGCTCATGATGCCCACCTTGCACTTGCCTGCGGAAAGCAGTCCGGGGCAGTTGGGGCCAATGAGACGGGTCCCTTTTTGCTTCAGGTAGTTGCTGACCATCACCATGTCCAGCGTGGGGATGCCTTCGGTAATGCAGACGATGAGCGGTATGCCAGCGTCGGCAGCCTCCAGTATGGCGTCGGCGGCGAATGCAGCCGGTACGAAGATGATGCTGGTGTTGGCCCCTGTCTCGGCCACCGCTCGCTCTACGGTGTTGAACACCGGCACCTCGTCCATCTTGGTGCCTCCCTTGCCCGGGGTGACGCCTGCCACTACCTTGGTGCCATATTCGATGCAGCGGCGCGTGTGGAAGCTTCCCTCGCCGCCGGTTATGCCCTGTACTAAAAGTCTGGTCTTTTCGTCAATCAGGATGCTCACGATAACACCTCGCTAGGATTTATTCGCTAGGATTTATTCACTGCCGCCACTGCCTTCTGCGCAGCCTCACGGAAGCTATTGGCTCTGATAAGTTTCAAGCCTGACTCGTCCAGTATTTTGTTACCCTGGGCAACGTTAGTGCCCGCCAGACGGACGACAACAGGCACTTTTATCTCCATCTTATGGTGCGCTGTGACCAATCCCTGGGCGATGACATCTGTGCGCGCCATGCCGCCGAAGATATTTATCAGCATCGCCTTGACGTCGGGGTCGGAGTTGATAATCCCTATGGCCCGGACCACACGCTCGGAATCGTTGATAGTACCGATGTCGAGGAAGTTCGCAGCGTTTCCGCCTTCCTGCCTCAACAAATCCAAAACAGCCATGGCGAGTCCGGCGCCATTGACCAGACAGCCAATGCTGCCATCCAGCTTGATATAGTTTTCGATGCCCTTGCTCTTGGCCTCCACCTCGAGAGGGTCTTCCTGGGCGATGTCGCGGAGTGCCTCAACGGCCTTCTGACGGTACAGGGCGTTATCGTCGAAGTTGAGCTTGGCGTCCGCTGCCAGCACCCTGCCATCGGCGGTAACGACCAATGGATTTATCTCTGCGAGAGAGCAATCCTTAGCCTGGAACAGCTTATAGAGGTTAGCTATGAGCTCTGAGCCTGCCTTCATCTGTTCCGGTGCCAGGTTCAGGCCATAAGCCAGCTTCCGTGCCAGAAAAGTGCGCACGCCGACTGCGGGATAGACGTAAGCCTTCAGAATCTTCTCGGGAGTGGTGCGGGCTACATCCTCGATGTCCATGCCGCCAGCTTCGCTGGCCATGATGACAGGCATGCCCGCGACGCCGTCAATGACTATGCTCAAATAGAGCTCACGCTTAATGTCGATGGCTTCCTCAACGAGGACAGCGTTGATTTGCACACCCTGAGGGCCGGTCTGGTGAGTAACCAGCTTGCTGTCAAGTAGCTTCTGAGCGGCCTGTTCCGCCTCATCCGGCGAAGAGACGACCTTGATGCCGCCGGCCTTGCCGCGTCCTCCGGCGTGCACTTGCGCCTTGACCACGACCTTGCCTCCGAGGTCGGACGCTATTTTCCACGCTTCGGCTGGCGTCTTGGCTACGCTGCCGCGAGGGACAGGGACACCGAACTCGGCCATGAGTTGCTTCGCCTGGTATTCATGGGCTTTCATACTCCATTCTCCTTTGGTCTATTTAAGAATTACATAGTCGAGGGGTCTGGCATGGTGATAAATGTTGAGGGCTTCGGGATTGAATGAAGATGCTTGATAAAATAGGAGGGTATTCCACAGTGGAGTTTATCGAAACGAACAAACACGATGATATATTAGCACATGCGGCGGAGGGAGGCAATTGACCTTTTGGCCTGTCAGCCTTGAGATTGAAGGCGGTTGTAAGGGCGGGTTTCCCAACCCGCCCTACGGCAAATCCTCTACGTGCTTTCAGCGAGCGAAGCGAAGCAATCTCGCCGTTATTCTTTTGAAGGGACCCTGAGATTGCTTCGTCGTCCCGACTCATCGGGACTCCTCGCAAAGACATAAAGGTAGAAAATGGTTTCCAACGGATTTCGCCTTGACTACAAGCCGAATTGAATGCTACAATTGGCTGGCTTGAAAGGCAGGGTACTGTCCCTTGTGGTGGGCGTAGCCGAGAGGTTTAAGGCGCCAGGTTGTGGCCCTGGAGAACGAGGGTTCGAATCCCTCCGCTCACCCCATTCTACCTACAATCACTCCAGCCCCAGACATTTATGCGCATGTACTCCAGAGATGCAAAAAGAGGCAGTGTTGTGGTTTGACGAGGCCTTACGACAGGCTGAAACTGAGAAGGAGAGGTCAGCTGTGGACACATCAATCAAGCAGACAGTTGATGCTCTGCTATTACAGAGGGACAGTAATGAGCTACTCCGTTTGTGTCGAACAGATGAGCGTTACTGGCGTGCCCTAAGACTATACCTTTATGAAACTGACGAAAACTTGCGTTGGCCGGCAATTGAAGCGGTGGCTGAATTGATGGCAAGGTGGTGGCGAG
>JBBIRL010000132.1:0-5929 GCA_037441825.1 Dehalococcoidia bacterium
AGTCATGTCCATTGCAACGAGTTCTTTTATTTACAACAATACTTTTCTTGATTTCCTGGCCTCTCTTCATTTTACTTGCTATCTCGGCTTGATTGTGCTATATTTTTAGAATGAATTCTACAAGAAAATGGAGTCTTAGTCAAAGGAGAAGGCGTTGAAGTGCGAGTTGTGTGGAAAGGAACCACAGGTTGGAGATAACATATCCCATTCCAAGCGCCATACCCAGAGGCGCTGGTTGCCTAATATCAGCAAGACCACCATCATTATAGACGGCAAAAGGAAGCGGATCAACATCTGCACCAGGTGTCTGCGCACCCGGCAAAAGGTTAGCGGCTAGCTTCCTTTCATCCATTATCGAGCCTGCGCAGGCTCTTTCTGATCCTCCCCAACGCTTGTGATACGCTTTCCTTTTTGTTGAACACGGCGGCACCGGCCACCAGCACCCGCGCCCCCGCTTTGGCTACTCTCGGCGCTATCTCGGCATTAATGCCCCCATCCACCTCAAGCTCAGCAGCCAACCCCAGTTCATCGAGCCTGCGCCTGAGACGGGCGATTTTGCCAACTGTGCCCTCGATAAACTGCTGTCCCCCAAAGCCCGGGTTGACAGACATCAGCAACACCAGATCGAGAGCAGACAGTACCTCATCGACTGTAGTCAAGGGAGTGCTCGGATTTAAGGAAACTCCTGCCTTGACTCCCATCTCTTTTATTGATTCTACCACTCTATGCAAGTGGGGGCATACCTCAACGTGAACCGTAATGATGTTGGCACCGGCCTGGGCGAACTGCTGGATGTACTTCTCCGGCGATTCTATCATCAGGTGTACATCGAGAGGGAGAGTGGTGTGGGGGCGGATGGCTGCTACCACCAGAGGGCCAATGGTGATATTGGGCACGAAGTGCCCGTCCATGACATCTACGTGTATATAATCGGCGCCTGCCCTGGTCGCCTCGACGACCTGCTCCCCCAGCCGACCGAAGTCGGCGGAAAGTATGGACGGGGCGAGCTTGATCTTATTTGCCATTGAGAGTCCTTCTCGCTGCCGCCAGCGCTATCAGAACCTGCTCGGGGGCAGTCCCTCCAGGGACATTGCGCGATGCCAGCGATGACTCCACGGTGATGGACTTTGCATCCTCCTCAAACTTAGGGCTGAACGCCTTGTATTCTTTTATGTCTAGTTCGGACAAGGACTTCTTATTCTCGATGGCGTGGCGCACCAGCTTGCCCACGATGGCATGAGCCTGGCGAAAGGGGATGCCTTTTTTAGCCAGGTAATCAGCCAGGTCGGTGGCAAGGCTGTAATTGCCCGCGGCAGCGCTGCGGGTACGCTCTGCATTTATGTGCATGCCGGCTATCATGGCGGTGAATACCTCGAGTGTGGAGAGCACGGTGTCCACGGAATCGAAGAGACCCTCTTTGTCCTCCTGCAAATCGCGGTTGTAGGACATAGGCAGACCTTTCATCGTGGTCAGGATAGCTACGAGATGGCCGTAGACCCTGCCCGCTTTGCCACGCGCCAGCTCTGCCACATCGGGGTTTTTCTTCTGAGGCATGATACTGGAGCCTGTAGCGAAAGCGTCGTCTATCTCAATGAAACTGAACTCGGCTGTCGACCAGAGCACGATCTCCTCGGCGAGACGCGAGATGTGCATCATGGCTATGCTTGCCGCTGCCTGGTACTCGATAACGAAGTCGCGGTCGGAAACGGCATCCATGCTGTTGGCGCTCACCTTGCTGAAGCCGAGCTCTTTGGCTACTGCGTGGCGGTCTATAGGATATGGTACTCCTGCTAAGGCTCCACTGCCCAGCGGCATGACATCGGTGCGCTCAAGACACTGCTGGAAACGCTCGATGTCGCGCTGAAACATCTCGAAATAAGCGAGTAGGTAATGCGCAAATAAGACCGGCTGTGCCTTTTGCAGATGGGTATACCCAGGAATGGACACACCTATGTTAGCTTCGGCAAGGCCTAGAAGTGCGCTCTGAAACGCCTTGAGCCCGGCAATGGTCTCGTTTATGGCCTCTTTGGAGAACAGCCGCATGTCCAGGGCGACCTGGTCGTTCCGGGAACGGGCTGTGTGAAGCATAGCTCCGGCGTTGCCTATCTTCTCGATGAGGCGAGCCTCGATGTTCATGTGGATATCCTCGAGCTCCTCTTTGAACTTGAACTCGCCTCTTTCAATCTCCTCCCTGATGGAAGTGAGCCCCATGATGATGAGCTCGGCCTCCTTTTCGGGGATGATGCCCTGTTTCCACAGCATTCGGGCATGAGCTATAGAGCCGGCGATGTCGTGGCGATATAGGCGCTTGTCGAAAGGCACCGAGACGGTGTAGCCCTTCGCCAGCTTATCGAGCTCTTTACTGAAGCGGTCGCGCATCGGCTTGTCCATAAATAGCTTACCTTGAAAGTAGACTTCTCCCCGTTCGCCCTGAGCCTGTCGAAGGGTGAAGGGGGCGTTCATGGTTCGACAAGCTCACCACGAACGGGCCCAACGTACTCCTCTCATGTGTATTTCAAACGAATTCGTTTTCCCCGATTTTGCGCAGACTCTTGTCCAGCTTCCTTTGTACCTGTGCCTGCGTCTTCACCGGCAGGCCGAATATCTGAATGAAGCCCAGCGAGGCGCTCTGGTCGAACTTGTCCTCTTTGTCGTAGGTGGCAAGCTTATAGCTGTAGAGCGACTTGGACGACTTGCGACCGACCACGGTCGCCTTGCTCTTGAACAGCTTCACCCGGACTGTGCCCTCTACATGTGTCTGTGTGCTCTTGACATAAGCTGTGAGGTTATCGTGCATAGCTGAGAACCAGAGGCCGTTGTACACGATGTCGGCATATTCTTGAGCTACTCGCGCCTTAAAGCGAAGCTGGTCTTTGCCGAGCGTCATCTGCTCCAGGGCAAGGTGTGCTGCGAGCAGCACTGTAGCTGCGGGGGCCTCGTAAACCTCTCTCGACTTTATGCCTACCAGGCGGTTCTCCAGATGGTCTACCCTGCCCACGCCATGCTCTCCGGCGATAGCGTTCAGCTTCTCTACCAACTCGACGCCGCCCATTGCCTTTCCGTCAAGGCTGACGGGGATGCCTTGCTCGAAGCCTATCTCGACATACTGCGGTTTGTTGGGAGCCTTCTGTGGCGATTTGGTCCAGGTGAACACCTCCTCCGGAGGCTCGGCCCAGGGGTCTTCCAGTATGCCGCACTCGATGCTCTTGCCCCAGAGGTTCTCGTCTATGGAGTAGGGGCTTTTCACAGTGACCGGCACAGGTATGCCGTAGCGTTTTGCGTACTCGATAGTTTCCTCTCTGGTAAAGCCCCACTCGCGCGCCGGTGCTATTACGTCGAGTTGCGGAGCCAGGGCGAGTACGGCTACATCGAACCTGACCTGGTCGTTGCCCTTACCGGTGCAGCCGTGAGCTACCGCAGATGCCTTTTCTTTGAGAGCTGTCTGTACCAGGAGCTTGGTTATGAGAGGGCGCGCCAGTGCAGTAGCAAGGGTGTATTGTCCCTCATATATGGCATCCGCCTGCAGGGCGGGGAAGACGTAATCGTTGATGAACGCGTCTTTGGCATCCACTACCAGAGCTTTGGCTGCTCCTACCTTGAGCGCCTTTTGGCGAATACCCTCGTAATCCTTCTCCGCACCTAAGTCTATGCTCAGGGCGATAACTTTCATCTGGTATTTCTCACCGATCCACCTGATCGCAACGGAGGTATCGAGTCCGCCGCTATATGCCAGAACTACCTTGTCCTTCAATGTTGTTCCTCTCTTTCCGTTCACCTTTGGTTTCCAGGGCGAGGCGACCTCGCCCTTACATTTTCGCCAGGGCTTTACCCAGTATGCCTGTCGCTTCATCTATTTCTTTCTTGGTGACGGTCAGCGGAGGCATGAAACGAATAGCGTTCGGCTTCACCGGATTAAGTAAAAGCCCGCGCTCCATACACGATTTAACTATATCCTGCGTTAGGTCGCTATTGAACTGGATGGCGGCCAGAAGCCCGCGACCTCGCACCTCTACGATGAAATCGTATTTAGACTTGAGCTTGTTAAGCTGAGCCAGCAGGTAAGCTCCGTTCCTTTTCACCTTATCTGGTATATCATTTTCGATAATAAACTTCAAGGTGGCGTAGCCCACAGCGCAGGCCAGCGGGTTTCCGCCGAAGGTGGAGCCATGCTCCCCCAGCGCAAAGACGGCTGCTTTCTCTTTAGCCAGGAACGCCCCGATGGGTATGCCGCCGCCCAGTCCTTTGGCCAGGGTGATAATATCGGGCTCGACATTGAATTGCTCGTAGCCAAACAGTGTCCCGATGCGTCCTATCCCTGTCTGCACTTCGTCGAGTATCAGAAGAATCCCCTTCTTGTCGCACCAGGCCCGTACAGCTTTGAGGTAACTGTCATCGGGTATGTTGACGCCGCCCTCGCCCTGCACCGGCTCCAGCATCACGGCGCAGGTCTGTGAAGAGGTTGCCTTCTTGATAGCGCCGATGTTGTTGTACTCCACGTTTATGAAGCCGTCAGGGATGGGCAAATACGGCTCATGGAATTTGCGCTGTCCGGTGGCGGCGGTCATCGCCAGTGTGCGCCCGTGAAAGGAGTTCAGCGCGGTGACCACCTTGTAGGCACCGTCCAGATGGAGCTTACCGTACCTGCGCGCCAGCTTCACCGCGCCCTCGTTGGCTTCGGCGCCGCTGTTGCAGAAAAAGGCTTTGTCGAAGCAGCTATTCTCTATCAGCAGCCCGGCGAGCTGAAGCTGGGGTGTAGTATAGAACTGGTTGGATGTCTGGATGAGGGTTTTGGCTTGCTCAATCAGAGCTTTTACCATCGCAGGATGGCAGTGCCCCAGACTGTTCACTCCCCAGCCGGCAGTGAAGTCCAGGTACTCCCTGCCTTTGTCGTCCCACACACGTACACCCTTACCCCTGACCAGTGTTACGGGCATGCGTTTGATAATGGGCATGAAGTATTTGCTTTCCAGTTTTTGCCAGTCGGTCATTTTCTTTGTCCTTTTCCCGAGCTGCCAGCTTCAGATTTCTCGAAGGACGGTTCGCGAACCGCCCCTACGTTTGAATTTATGGCTCAATTCTTGTTCCTATGTTTTTATTTTCGATGGTGGAGAGCAGCGCTCCGGCGGTGCGTCCATCCACAATCTGAGTCGAAGGCACGCGCGAGAGGGCATTAAGACATGCCTCCACCTTGGGTATCATCCCTCCTGCGATAACCCCGGAAGCTATCATGTCCCTTGCTTCAGCGGCGGATAGCGCGGGCAGGAATTTACCCTCGCTGTCGCGAACTCCCGGTACATCGGTGAGGAAGATAAGCCTCGCTGCTTTGAGTGCGCCTGCGACCTCGCTGGCCACGACATCGCCATTTATGTTAAGAAGCTTCACGGGGTCGGTATCTCCACCGGCTGCCCTTAATCCACCGGGAGCAATCACAGGGATATATCCTGCGCTGAGAACGGCTTTAACAGGTTCAGCATTGACTTTCACCACTTTGCCCACATAGCCAAGCTCGGGGTTCTCCATCCTGCCCTGAATCAGTCCTCCATCTACGCCGCTCAGTCCCATAGCTTTGCCACCCCTGGACATAATCGCAGCTACAAGCTCCTTGTTGACCAGCCCGGCGAGTACGGCGATGACCACCTCCAGGGTTGCAGCATCGGTCACTCTCATGCCGCGGACGAAAGTGGTGGCAACACCCATCTTCTTGAGCCACTCGGTGATCTTGTTGCCGCCGCCGTGAACTACCACAGGCACGATGCCTTTCTTCTGGAGGGAGACCAGGTCATCGAGCGTGGTGTCATGGCTGCCCAGCGTCGAGCCGCCGATTTTGATTACGATGGGTTTGTTTGAGCTATGCCTGCGTTGCATCCGCTTGTACCTTATTCGACACTTAATCATAGCACAAATTGAGTACCAATATTATCACAGATAC
>JBBIRL010000133.1:0-5872 GCA_037441825.1 Dehalococcoidia bacterium
GAGGCTTCTTCAATGCAGCTTAATGAAGCTGAGCTTGTCCAGCCGTCCGAAGTCGTGCCAGGCATCGACCCAGCGGATGGTGCCGGAACGGGAGCGCATGGCCAGAGACTGCGTGCGCGCTCCGCCGCTGGTATAACGTACTCCCTTCAGTAATTCGCTGCTGCTGACCCCGGTGGCAGCAAAAAAAACGTCCTCGCTGTCTATCAGGTCTTCCGTTTTATACACCTTGTTGAGGTCAAGTCCGGCGGCTATGGCTGCTTTCTTTTCCTTTTCGTCTCGAGGCCAGCCCTTGCATTGGATAGCGCCTCCGATACAAAGTATGGCCGCAGCGGAGAGGACTCCCTCGGGCGTGCCCCCGATGCCCATGAGAACATCGACTCCTGTTTCGGGCAGGGCAGCCTGTAGACTCGCCGCTATGTCGCCATCGGAAATCAGTTTGACCCGGGCGCCTGCACTCCTGATCTCTGACAGTAACTGTTGGTGGCGCGGCCTGTCCAGGACCACCACTGTGATTTCCGATACCCTTCTTTTTTTGGCTTTGGCGATATTCTTCAAGTTTTCTGCCACCGATGCCTCAATATCTATAGCGTCCTTTGCCTCACGGTCGGTGACAATCTTATTCATATAAACCAGTTCCCTGGGGCAATTCATTGTCCCTCTAGCCGAGAGCGCCACGGCAGATATGGCTCCGGGAAGCCCCTTCGCAGTCAGCGTGGTGCCGTCAATCGGATCAACTGCAATGTCAACCTTTAAATCAGAGCCGTCACCGATCCGCTCTCCGATATATAGCATGGGAGCCTCGTCTTTCTCTCCCTCTCCGATGACCACGATTCCATCCATCCTGACCGAGCCCAGAACCCACCGCATGGCTTCCACCGCTGCATGGTCCACCAGGTTTTTGTCGCCCATACCGAAAAAACGGGCTGCCGATAGGGCTGCCGCTTCGGTAACACGCACCAGCTCCATGGCTACATTACGTTCAATAAAGCGACTGGATTTTAAATCTTTCATGAGTAACCCTCCACTATCAATAATGTAAAGAGGAAACCCGAAATCTTAGTGCTGCCATAATAATTCAAATACATGCTGCGGTCAACCAATCATCAGCTTTCAGGGTAGACTGGAGCACCCGCTCCAGGGACGAGAGGGGGCGTAATCCCCCTCTATCCCCCTTTAAAAAGGGGGAGTTTGCATCTGCAAGGAGAGGGCGGAGTTTATTCGCAGGCGTCGTTGTCCCCATTCGAGAACTGGTGTTATACTAGCGTCATCTTGAATAAGAGGTTGCATATGGGTCCGTTAGAGGGAATCAAAATCCTCGACCTGTCTCTGTACGGGCCAGGGAGATACTGCTCGATGATTCTGGCTGACCTCGGCGCCGAGGTGATTACGGTCGAGATACCACGCAGCACCGGCAAGATGTTCGGTATGATGACCAGCGATACGGAGGCGCATTATATCGGCCTCAACCGCAATAAGAAGTCCATCGCTCTCAATATCAAGAAGGACGAGGGCAAGGAGATTTTCTACCGCCTGGCCGAGAAGGTGGACGTTATCCTGGAGACGAACCGGCCCGGCACTCTCAAACGCAGGGGCATGGACTACGAGACGGTGAGCAAGCTCAACCCACGCATCGTCTGCTGCTCTATCACAGGCTACGGTCAGAACGGCCCCTACGCCCGCAGACCGGGACATGACATCAATTTCGTCGCTATGTCCGGCATCCTGGGACTCAGCGGCAGCAGGAACGGCCCGCCTTCGTACATCGTCTCGCCCATGATTGCCGACGTCCTGGGAGGCACTAACCAGGCTGTCATCGCTATCATCGCCGCCCTGTTCGCCCGCGACAGGACAGGCAGGGGTCAGTATATAGACGTCTCCAGCACCGATGGCGCTGTGTTCTATCACTGGGTACACGCTCCCCAGTTCTTCCGCGATGGCATTTCGCCGGAGCGCGCGGAGTCGCCCACCGGCAGCGACGTGGCCTGGATGAACATCTATAAGGCTAAGGACGATAAGTACTTCACCATCGGCTGCTTCGAGCCCTGGCTCTGGGGCAACCTGTGCAAGCTGGTGGGCAGGGAAGACCTGATACCGAAGCACTTCGGCTCTTTCGAAGAGCAGCAGGAGTCCTACCAGGCGCTCTCGGAGGTCTTCGCCACGAAGGACAGGGACGAATGGCTGAAAAAGCTGGATGAGGCGGATGTCTGCGTCGCCCCGGTGTACAGCTTCGAGGAGATGTTCGCCGACCCTCACTACAGGGACCACAAGGTTGTGGTGGAGATGAAGCATCCCAAGCTGGGAAAGGTGAAGCTGTTGAATACGCCATTCAAGCTGTCCGATACGCCGGCTGCGGTGAGGACAAGGCCGCCGCTCTGGGCGGAGCACACCAGGGAGGTGCTGGGTGACCTTCTGGGTTACAGTAAGAGGAAGATAGACCGCCTGCTCAAGGAAGAGGTAATAGAGTAGGGCCAAAATAATTTCCTCTCCCTCGTGCGAGCGACAAGGTAGGGGCGAGGTGTCCTCGCCCAAACTCCCCCTTTTCTAAAGGGGGATACAGAGGGATTAGGCGCTGCAAATCCTCCCTCTCCTTGAGGAGGGATTTATTTAGTCATAGCGCGGGTGCTCTGTCACCCGCATTTCCGGGTAGGTGACGGAGTACCTACCCTATGGTTGCCTAGGTTCGGCAGGGGACGAATGATACGCTTCGCAGGGGCAATTCATGAATTGCCCCTACCATATAGACAAGGAGTGAGAAAATGGGGCCACTTGACGGCATAAAGGTGCTGGACCTTTCCCGGCACAGCCCGGGGAGATATACCTCAATGATTATGGCCGATTTCGGCGCCGAGGTTATCACTATCGAGACACCACGCACGGCCGATGCGCCGGCACTCTCCTTCATGTTCACCAACGATACCTGGTTCCGCTACGTGGGCATGAACTGCAACAAGAAGAGCATGGCGGTCAACCTGAAGCACTCCAGGGGACAGGAGATTGTGCACCGACTGGTGGACAAATCAGATGTTTTCATCGAGGCCTTCCGGCCCGGCGCCCCGGCACGCCTGGGCATGGACTACGAGACCCTGAGCAAACGCAACCCGCGGCTCATCTACTGCGCCATCACAGGCTACGGCGAGGACAGCCCCTATGTGAACCGGGGAGCGCATGACATTAATATAGTCGCCCTGACCGGTATCCTGGGAGCTACCGGCTCCAAAGCCGGGCCACCGATACATGTCATCTCTCCCCAGATATCGGACCTCTCGGCCAACTGCCAGGCCATCAGCTCTATCCTGGCAGCACTCTATGCCAGGGAGAAAACAGGCAAGGGCCAGTTCATCGAGGTAGCCATAGCGGACGGTATGCTTTACTTCAACTGGGTGATGACCCTGAGGTATCTGCTAAGCGGCGATAAGGCGGAGCGCAGCGTACTGCCCTCAGGAAGCGACCAGGCCTGGCTGAATGCGTACAGAACCAGGGATGATAAATACGTTGCTCTGTCCTGTCTCGAGCCGCCGCTCTGGCACAACCTGTGCCGTCTCGTGGGCAGGGAGGACTTCATCCCCCACCACTTCGCTGCCATCGACAAGCAGGAGGAGATGTATAAGGAGCTCTGCAAAATTTTCGCCGCCAAGACCAGGGATGAATGGCTCAAGCTTTTCGATGAAGCCGATGTGGCAGGGGCTCCGGTGTACAGCATAGACGAGACTGTTGCCGACCCGCATGTAGTACACCGCGGGCTGATCGTTGAGGTAGACCATCCCAAGATGGAAAAGGTAAAGCTGATTAAGAGTCCTTTCAGGCTCTCAGATACGCCGGTCAAGCCGAGGGCACGCCCGCCGCTTTACGGCGAGAACACCGAGGAGATACTGAAGAGCGTGTTGCGGGCCAGCAAAAAGGAGATTGAGCAACTGCGCCAAGAAGGGGTAATCGAATAGGGGCAATTCATGAATTGCCCCTATTCCCCCATAATCTGAAGCACGATGTCGCGGGAGCGGGGCCTGTTATCGAAATCTGCCAGGATGATCTGCTGCCATGTCCCCAGCGTCAGTCTCTTGTTCACGAAGGGCACCACCAGGGAAGCGCCCAGCAGAGAGGCGCGCACATGGGAGTAGCCGTTGTCGTCATTCCACCTTTCATTGTGCCGGTAGGGCATGTCCCTGGGCACCAGCCGCTCCCACATCTTCTCGAGATCGCTGAGGGCACCGCGCTCGTACTCTATAGTGGCCAGTGCCGCCGTGGAGCCCGCCACAAAGACGGTCACAGTCCCATCTTCCACACCTGAATCCTCTATTTTTCGCGCCACCTGCTCTGTTATGTCAGTAAAGTCACAGTTGCCCCTGGTCTGCACATGGATACGCGTGTTGATAACCGTCATCGTCCCCTCCTGAAGTGCGGAACATTCGATGAGATTATAGCAGAAGTCAATTAATGATATAATGGTAAGGCTCTTGAAAGCAGGAATCACCCTCACCTAACCTCTCCCGTCAAGGGAGAGGAAGTTAAAAATTTCCCTCCCCTGGCGGGAGGGATTAAAGGGAGGGGGGAATTCGGAATTTCAGATGGACTTCTTTGAGACTGTGAGGAAGAGGCGCAGCGTCTGCCGGTTCAGCGACCGGCCGGTGACGCATAAAGACATTCTGGCCATGCTCGAGGCGGCTACGCTGGCCCCCAGCGCCACCAACGAGCAGCCCTGGTGCTTCATCGTGATACGCGACAAGAACCTCAAAGAGGGCATGCGGGACATAGTAAACGCCATGGTCGAGGCCGTGACAGCAGCCACAGAAGACGAATCGAGGCGGAAACGGCTGGCCTGGATGCGGTCATACAGCACCCATTTCGCCGACGCCCCCGTGGCTATCGCCGTGCTGGCGCGCCCCTGGGTGGGGGGAGGCTACAGCCAAGCGACGCACCCGGCGCGCCGCGACCTGGCTCTGGAGAGCGTGGCCATGGCGGTAGCGCATCTGCAACTGGCAGCTACGGCGCTGGGATACGGCAGTTGCTTCGCCAGCAGCCCGGCCGAGTTCGCCCGTGAGGAGATCGAAGCCCTGTTGGGCATGGAGCAGCCCTGGTTCCTGGTCGGCATAATATCACTGGGAGTAGCTGCGAAACGGCCCGGAAAGAGGCCGCCGCGTAAGTCCGTGGCAGAGGTCAGCAAATTTATCGGGTAAAAGATGAATAAACCCGGGTAGACTGGAGCATCTGCTCCAGGCAAGGTCGGAGCGGGTGCTCCGACCTACCCAATATAATGGAGTTGAACAGGAATGAAAATTCTGGGCATCGAAACCTCCTGCGACGAGACTGCCTCAGCCGTGGTCGAGGACGGCACTGAGATATTATCCAACGTCATCTCCTCTCAGGTCGAGCTGCACAGCCGCTACGGCGGGATCGTCCCCGAGGTTGCCTCCCGCCAGCACCTGCTCTCCATCATGCCTATAGTGGAGAAGGCGTTAGCGGATGCGAAGGTAGACGCCAAAAACCTCTCGGCTATCGCAGTCACCAACGGCCCCGGACTGGCGGGCTCGCTGCTGGTGGGGGTGAACTTCGCCAAGGCCCTGGCGCTGGCCTGGGGCCTGCCGCTCATCGGCGTCAACCACCTCGAGGCTCATATCTACGCCAACTGGCTGGGCTCGGATAAACCCGAGTTCCCGGCAATCTCACTCATCGTCTCCGGCGGACATACCGAGCTCGTCCTGCTTCAGGGCCACGGGGAGATTGCGAGGCTGGGCCGGACCCGGGACGACGCTGCGGGAGAAGCCTTCGACAAGGTAGCGCGGGCGCTGGGACTGGGCTACCCCGGCGGCCCCATTATCGAGAAAGCCACCCAGGGGATAACCCCTACACAACGACTGCCCCGCGCCTGGCTCAAGGG
>JBBIRL010000134.1:0-5809 GCA_037441825.1 Dehalococcoidia bacterium
ATCGAACGGTGTCGGGGTGCCTCCTCTTTGCAGATGCCCCATCACTACTGTACGGGTCTCAGCTCCTGTCCTTTTTTCGATCTGCTCTCCCAGCACGAAACCGATGCCGCCCAGGCGGATGGGATCTGAGCTCTCCTTGACAATCCTTTGTATCACTATATCTCCGCCCTTCGGTTTCGCTCCTTCGGCCACAACCACGATGCTGAATCTCTTCCCTTTTCTGCTTCTCTCCTTGACCTTCTTGGCTATGACGTCCACTTTGTAAGGGATTTCGGGAATAAGGATGATGTCGCCTCCTCCTGCTATGCCTGAGTGCAGCGCAATCCAGCCGGCATGATGCCCCATGACCTCGAGTATCATGACCCTGTGATGGGATTGCGCAGTGGTATGTAATCTGTCGATGCCCTCCGTCGCAATCGACACGGCGGAATCGAAGCCGAAAGTGATATCGGTGCCTCTCAGGTCATTATCGATTGTCTTGGGCAATCCGATAGCAGGGACCCCATCCCTGAATAGGTCATGTGCTATGCCTAATGTCCCATCTCCCCCGATACATACCAGGCATTCAATGTCGAGCTTTTTCATGTTCTGCACAGCGATTTTCGACATGTCTTTGAATTCCAGCTTATTGCCTTTTTTAATGGCATATCTGTACGGGTTAGCCGTTTTCGAGGTACCCAGTATGGTGCCGCCCAGTGTGAGTATTCCTGAGACATCCTTGTATTCGAGTTTTCTGTAACGATTATGTATCACGCCGTGGAAGCCGTCTTCGATGCCGATAACTTCCATGCCATATTTCAGGATTGCCTTCTTCGTGACTGCACGTATCACGGCATTTATGCCCGGACAATCTCCTCCGCCCGTAAGGATGGCGATCCTTCTGCCGTTTTTCATGACTTCCTCCTCTCAACTGCATAGCATACAAACATTGTCTGACGTCGTTTAGCAATGAGTCTACCATACCGACGAAAGTCGGTATCCAGATACCTTCACCGTAATTTTGAAGCTGGGTTTTCTGGATTCCGTGTCAAGCACGGAATGGTAATTGTGTTTCTAAACACCCTCATTGTCTGGTTCTTGACACCACTGAATTAGTAGTATATAAGGTTTTTCTATAAACTGCACTATCTTGGGAGGTAGGTCAAGCCATGGACATGAAGATCGTGGAAAATTTCAGCTCGCTCTGGAGGAAATATTTTAATGATGCGGAACTGCCGGTTACTTTCTATTATACCAACGAGGAAGGGCACGCCGAACTGGCTAAACGCGGTTCGGTGCCCAGATGCGTAATCGGAGCGATAGCGAAGGTGAGGGAGGGGAAGCCCTTCTGCTTCGATGCGGAATCTATAGGCTGCTTCGGAGGCAGAAGGTATCTCGGCTTTGCGACTCATATCAGGGACGACTTCGAATATTTCCTCTCCTGCGGTATACCCGGCAAAGTGCGAGGGGAACGTTACAAGAAATCACCGGAGCTTGTTAAAGAAGCAATGAGCCTTGCCCCCTCGTTTAAAGCCCCCGCTCGTTTTGCAGTGTTCAAAAGGTGGGATATGCTGGAAAAGTCAGATGACCCGGAGGTCGTTATCTTCTTCGCTCAGCCGGATGTCCTCTCGGGGCTTTTCACCCTGTCGAATTTCGATGAAGCAGAGCCGAACGGGGTGTTTGCGCCCTTTGGCGCAGGCTGCTCTTCGATTATTCAATACCCCTATCTGGAGAAAAATTCCGCCCGCCCCAGGGGAGTCCTCGGGATGTTCGACCCCTCGGCACGCCCTTTTGTCCCCGGCAGTGCGCTTACATTCTCCGTGCCCATGAGCAAGTTCGCCAGGATGATGGAGAACATGGAGGATAGTTTCCTCATCACGGACACCTGGAAGGCTATACAGAAAAGGATAAGAGCAGAGGGTAAAAGGAGCTAGCTTATTTTCCTGATTTCGGCTCTCGGCTCTATTTATTAAGCAGGACGAGGATTTGGGTGCTGAGCTGGGCGACAAAGCTCACGAGGTTTCCGAATATCGAGGATACGGTATCTCCCACTGGTATCGGAGTGTTAGTTGCGATGTTGGCTTGGCCGTTTGCCCAATGGCTAAGCAGTTGCCCGAATAGTTGAACGCTATCGATAATAGCCTTGGCCAAATTCTCCATGTTATCCTCCCTTCCACCGCAGCCTCCTTGTATACATTGTTGTCTGAATGAGAGAAGATAACAATCCCATATATGTACTCTTCATATATACTTCTGGCAAGGTACTTCTGTTCTTTCCCTATTGGAAAAGATGCCTCTCGTCATCCCGCTACCGCAGCCGCTCTTTATCATCGTGTCCGTGTGTGGCTTCGAGCACGTGAACATGTTTCTGGTCGCCGAAAACGACGATGCCGAAAGTTTCCAGCAATGCATCGTGTGTCAACACCTGCTGCGGTGTGCCAAGGGCAACCACTCGCCTGGCCAACAGCATTACCTGGTCGCAGAGTGCGGGCTCCTCCTGTATGTCATGAGTGGCCGTGACGATTGATGCTCCGCGGCGCAGTTCATCGCTGATTGCCTGCAAGTAGAGCTCTCTGCCGCCAGCGTCCAGACCTGCCGTCGGTTCGTCCAATATCAGCAGGTCAGCCTGATGGGCCAGTACCTGGGACAGATAAGTCCGCTGCTGTTGGCCGCCGGATAATGACCGCAATGGAGACTCTGCCAGCTTCTCGATACCCATCCTGCGCATGGCAGATAATACGATTTCATCGTCTTGGCGGCCCATCCGTCTCCGTAATCCGTATAAGGGGAACCGGCCCATGCGCACGACATCAACGACCCGCAGAGGAAGGATGAATCCGGAGGCGTGAAACTGACCGAGATAGGCTATCCTGCGGGGATTGCTGCCGGGACGCATTCCGAATACCGATACCTCGCCTCCCAGGGGCGGCAGCAGCCCTACAATTGTTTTCAGAAGAGTCGATTTTCCTGAGCCATTGGTGCCGATGAGAGCGATAGCCTGGCCCTGTCTCAGCTCGAAGCTGATATCTGCCACGACTACTTCATTAGGGTAACCAATGCTGAGATGCATGGCCCGGACATATGGAGCGCCACCGTTGCTCATCTTAAAAGCCTCGGTTTCCCCTGCTGCTGAAGCAAATACCTGTTTCCTGCTATCCATGTGTTGCTTCCTGGGGACGAACTGCACGGCGGCCGCGTATATTCTGGATAATAAATACAACAAAGAAGATTGCCACTGTCACCAGCACTATTGATGCGCCGGCGGCAAGGTTAAAGTGGTAACTGATCAGCAAGCCGAAGTACATTGAGAGCGCACCGAAGAGCACTGCCCATAACATCATAATCTCGACCCGCCGGGCAAGTAGCGCCCCGGCGCCAGCGGGTGCGATGAGCATCCCGAAGACGAGCAAAGTGCCCACAGTTTGGAAAGATACGACCACGGTAACCGCGATCATGAAGAGCATGATACTATGGTACAGGCGGGATGAGAAACCGGCCACCTCTGCTTGCTCAGGATCGAAGCTGAGCAGCAAAAATGGCCGAGCGCAGATAATAGCTAGAGCTGCAATAACGATTGTGGCTGCGAGTTGAATAAAGATGGCTGATACACTGATGCCCAGAATCTCGCCAAACAATATGCGGGTCAGATCACCGCTGAAAGAGTTGGAGCGGGACACAATTACCACGCCGAGGGATAGCATCCCCACAAATAGGAGTCCGATTGCGGTGTCTGAGGATAACCGCGAACGCTGCGTAATCAGGGTAATACCGCCAATCATGCCTGCCGCTCCGATAGCCGCTCCGATTATTCCCGGGAAGCCCACCAGGATTGCCACCGCAATTCCGGGCAATACTCCATGAGCCAGCGCATCGCCGATGAAGGCCAGTCCACGCAGGATAACAAAAGTGCCGGCAATGGCGCAGGCAATGGAGACCAGGACCCCGGCGATGAGGGCATGGACCATAAAGGCATTGGATGAGAACGGCGTCACCAGCCAATCCATGAAGCAACTCCGCTATTTCAATGCGTTGGTAATGACGTTCGCAATGTTCATCATGAATGTAAAATAGGAGCCATCCGGGGGCAGCGCATGTGTGGTAAGTTCAACCACTTTCACCCCTGTCTCATCGCCTATCGCTTTGGCCACCGCTGGCGATGTGCCCAGCTCAGTGAATATTGCTTTAACATGGTTATCCTCGATGGCCTTCTTAAGTGCAGCCAGGTCTCCTGCCGAGACCTCAGCCTCCGTCGATAAACTGGGTATGATTACGCCTACAAGCTTAAAGCCGTAGCGCTGTGCGAAATATCCCATAGATTCGTGGCCGGTAACCAGCTTGCGGTTCTCCTGAGGTATTGCCGCCAAAGTGGTAGCAACTTCTGTATTTAAGCTGTCCAGTTGGTTTTCCAGGTCTGCGGCCTGGCTGCTGACATCCAGGTTCAGGTCTTGCATCAACACAGAGGCGAGGCCGCTGACCACGCTCTTCATAGCTATCGGGTCCATCCACAGATGTGGGTCGGGTGCGCCGACCACCTGGTCGGGATCGCCGGAAGGAATCCCCTCTCCTGTCCCCACATGCCGGACAGTGATATAGTCCGAAGCGGTGAAGAATTTCACGCCGCTGTCTTTGGCTGTCTGCAGAGTCTTTTGCATGCCGCCTTCAAGGTTCAGCCCGTTTTCGACAACGAGGTCTGCCTTGTTTATCGCTTCTATATCTTTAGCGGATGGTTCCCATTCATGCGGGTCCAGTCCGTTGGGGATGGACACAGTTACAGTCGCCTTATCGCCAACCAGTTCTTTTACAATGGAACCGAGGATAGAGTAAGTGACAACGATCGACTTCTTGCCGGCATTGACATTGCCGGTTGACTGACAGGACAGAGTGCTGGCTAGAACTAGCGTGAGGAGCATCAATACCAGGATACACTTGCCTCTCATCTTGCTGCCTTCTTTTGTTTCATTCCTTTCCGGCAGTTGCGGCAGCGGCCCGTGAACTCGAGAAGATGCCCTTTGATTTCAAAGCGGGTCTCACGGGCTAACCTCTGCTCCAGATTGCTGAGATCGCAATCGGTGAAGTCAACCACTGCGCCGCAGTCGGAGCAAATCAGGTGATGGTGGTGCTCCGATGGCCTTCTCATTAAATAGCTTCGGCAGTTACCTCCCGCATGAACCTCACAGATAAGTCCGAGTTCGGCCAGTATATCGAGCGTACGGTATACAGTGACTAACCCGATGCCGGGATGTTCTTCATGGACCTTTTCGTATATGGCAGCAGGTGTGAGATGGTCATGGCTGAGCGCTATTATGTTCAACACAGCCCGACGTTGCGGCGTGATTTTATAGCCTCGCTGCCTCAGTATGGATGCTATTTTATTTTGAGTAAGTGTCATCTCAATCTCTAAGTGAAAACGATTTTCATTTGCTATGCTAGCATGGCAGCACCTTTTTGTCAACATGAGTTGTGGCCTTGTAGGGGCTTTCATCCGTTCGCCCTGAGCTTGTCGAAGGGCATAGCACGGCCCGAGATTTATGTCGGATGATTTTTATTAAATTTTGGGTCGCTGACGGGGGTTTTCGGCTCATCCTTCGGCTTCACTCAGGACAGGCCTTCGGCTGAACGTAGATTTCAACCTCAAAAAGGGTATAACCCCAGTCCGGGTTCGTTTACACATTCTTCTATTTTTCCCCAAGCTCCGAGGACTTTAGTCAGTCTCAGCGGTGATGAACGCCCTGGGCCTTAAGCACAAGGGTCTCGCATCACCGGCACTGACAGATGGAAGTAGTGAGGGGATGTCCCGACTCCCCAGCGTTTCCGTATCTTGCAACGGAAC
>JBBIRL010000135.1:0-5757 GCA_037441825.1 Dehalococcoidia bacterium
CCACCCTGACGCCCAACCCCCCAGCCAGGGAGTAGGGGTCCCGGCCTTCAAAGGATATGACTATAAATACAGTGTTTTCCGGCGTGATATTTCCCGCTTTCATCTCGACTTTCCTCGTTGCTAAAAAGCTGGATGAATTGCTAAACGTCATGGCAGGAGTTCCGAAACAGCTTTAAGGATGACTACTCCTGGATTTCAGAGATATAGCGCCACTTGATTCAGCAACAACATGAATGGCAAAAGCCAAGACAGTCATAAAATCGTAAGTCTCAGATATGACACCGCATTCGCCCACCTCCCCTCTCACTTCTCACTGATGCTGTCTATCCTGATCGACTTGCACTATGTGTGCCTGCTCAGCCAAATTCTGTAAGTAACCAGAGCGCTCGCTTCTACTGGAAGTCAGGCTGTGCTATTTTTTAGTGCTTCGATTATCGCTTTGTTGAATCTCGGCAGGTCGCTTGGCTTGCGTGCGGTGATGAGTTTTCCATCTTGAACAACCGGTTCGTCAACCCAATTTGCGCCAGCGTTCTTCAAGTCTATTGCTACCGAGGGCCAGGAGGTAACTCGTCGCCCTCTAACAATATCGGCTGATATAAGTAGCTGCGGCCCGTGGCAAACAGCCGCTACCACTTTGCCCAAATCAAACGCCCTTCTTACCAAATCTATCATGGGCTGGTGTAAGCGCATTCTGTCAGGAGCATAACCACCGGGGATGATGATGGCATCGAAATCCTTGATGTTGACCTTGTCCGCAGTAGTGTCCACCTTGATTTTTGCCTTACCTCTCTTCCCCCGATAGGTCTCATGGGAACCGCTGCCTACGACGATGACTCTGGCGCCGATATCCTTCATCGCCCTCAGAGGTTCGACAAGCTCAGAATCCTCAAAGCCTTCTTCAGCTAGAATAGCAATGCGCTTTCCTTGAAGCATCTCTTTCGTCTCCTAATAAGTTCGATTCACTGCATATAGCCCGTGAGGATGAGATTAACAATTTTGCTTACCACAAACATGTCTTTCAGTACGATGTGTACATATTACATTGGTTATAATGAATGAATTTTTACATCAGTTATGATAGCGAGCTGGTGATGAAGAAGTCATAAAATGGGGACAAAAAAGGTTAAAAAGTTATCACATTTTGGGGCACTGCCTACATGGGGTGCTTAAAACCGGTTAGAGGCTTAATTAGCGGGGATCAATTGATACGGTTCAAACTGGAGTCTTGTTCATAATATAGCCCGCTTTAGGAATAGTGGAAATCAATTCAGGATTTTCGGGATTATTTTCCAACTTTGATCTCAGCCGACTGATCCATGTTCTGAGGAGCTGAACATCATCGCGGTACTCTGGCCCCCACACCAGGGAGAGGAGTTCCTCATAAGGCATGAGGCGGCCCATATTCTGGGCGAGCTCGCTCAGCAAGAGCCACTCGATGCGGGTCAGGTACTTTTCTTCTTTGCCGAGTGTAACTTTACGCGCTTTGAAGTCGATGGCTAGGTTGCCTAAAGAAATCAGCTCTGATGTTTTGCGTCTTTCTCCAGGTTTAATCCGACGCTTCACCGCCTCTATTCTAGCTACCAGCTCATCCGGGTTAAATGGCTTCGGCAAATAATCATCGGCACCCAGGCCAAGGCCTTTTATTTTATCGATATCGGCCCCTTTGGCGCTGAGGATGATAACCGGGGTCGACGAAAAGCTGCGCAGCCTTTTGAGTGTCTCAAAGCCGTCCATCTTAGGCATGAGGATGTCAAGCAATATCAGGTCGGGCTCTTGAGCCTGGGCCTGCTCCAGGGCTTCGACGCCGTCATTGGCTATCAGCACTTCATACCCGGAAGCTTTAAGTTTGGAATTGAGAAAATTAAGGATGCGCCTTTCATCGTCGACTACCAGTATGCGGAATTGCTTCATAGCAGTCTCTCCAGATGAGCCATTACAGTTTCCCATAATAGCTCTATCTTCAGCGGATGTCAAAGGTTCTGTGGCTCACCTGGTTGCCAGCGGGCTTGACGGTTGAATACTGTGAGCTTATCATCCGTGCTAGGAGCGATTAGGTATGAGCGTCATCTCGCGGTTGGCCATGCAAGTAAATAGGCGCCCATATGTAACTATTTTGCTCGGTGCGGTGGTCTTATTCGGACTATATCTGACCAGCCGTCACAGCTATCTTCTTTTCCACAGCCTTGCTGAGATATTCGCCGTCGTCGTATCCTTCGGCATCTTTGTGCTTACCTGGAACTCACGCCGGTTTATAGATAATAGCTATATTTTGTTCCTGGGCATTGCCTATCTATTTACCGGCATCATAGACCTGGTGCACACACTGGCATACCAGGGCATGGGGGTATTCCCGGGATATAGCAGCAATCCGGCCACCCAACTCTGGGTCGCTGGACGCTATCTCCAAAGCGTCTCTTTCCTTGCTGCGCCCCTGCTTATCGGCCGAAAGCTGAGGCCTCCCTTTGTGTTTCTTGGCTACATAGTGGTCACCTCTCTTTTATTCATGTCCATTTTCTATTGGCACAATTTTCCTGTTTGCTATGTAGACGGAGTGGGATTGACCCCGTTCAAGAAAATCAGCGAGTATGTCATTTCCTTCATCTTCCTGGCATCGATCTTTCTGCTGTATCGCAAACGTAGAGATTTCGACACGAGCGTATTTCGATTTCTTGTTGCCTCAATGGGCGTGGCCATATTATCAGAGCTGGCGTTCACGCTTTACACGGGACCGTACACCCTGCCCAATATGATCGGGCATCTCCTCAAGATTGTTTCGGTTTATCTCATATACAGGGCCATCATCTGGACGGGCCTGGCAAAGCCCTACAGTCTGCTATTTAGAAACTTGAAACAAAGCGAGGAGGCATTACGGGCGTCGGAGCAACATTACTCTGCACTGGTACGCAACCTCGCTGATGCGGTTTTCGAGATTAAGGAGGGGGTGATGACCTGGTGCAATGACAGGGTGGAGGGAATATACGGCTATGCGAAGGATGAATTGATAGGCAAGGATGCAAGTTTTTTCTTTCCTACTGGCATCAGCCCCTCGGAATTTACAAAACTGGTTTCCAGGGCATTAAAGGAAAAGGGACTCTTTCAGGGTTTAACCAAGGTCAAAAGGAAAGATGGAAGCGTAATAGATGTCGAATACTCTATCACTCAGATACCCGATAAACATCCCTTCGAGGTGGTTGCGGTCGCCCGGGATATAACCGAGCGCAAGCGGATTGAGGAGGCATTGCGGCAATCGGAAGCAAGCTATCGTATGCTGGTGGAATCCTCCCCTGACGGGGTTATTTCTGTAGATAATAAAGTGCGTATCATAGATTGCAATGAAGAGTTATGTCGGTTGCTGGGTTATCCCAGAGAAGAGCTTAAGGGGAAGGACTTCCGAGAGTTACTGGCAAGCGCGCTGCCAGACAAGCTTTCGTTCTACTATGATCAGCTCACCCAAAAGGGACTCGTTGAGACCGAATTTGAGTTTCTGGGTCATGGTGGCCGGACGATCCCGGTATGGGCCAAGATTGTAGGGGCCTATGATATAAATGGCCGTTTAAGCCAGGCTCTGGTCTATATTCGGGATATCGCCGAGCGCAAGAAACTCGACCAGTTGAAAGATGAGTTTATTGGCTTAGTCTCTCATGAGCTACGCAGCCCACTCACAGTTATCATGGGGGCTGTAAATACCGCTCTGACCGAGGGAGCCCGTCTATCTCGAGACGAGATGCGTCAACTGCTGCAGGATGCAGCCTGGGAAACGGAAGCGTTATCTCATTTATTGGGCAATCTCCTCGAGCTTTCCAGGGCGCGGGCTGACCGTCTCTTTCTCAGCAGAGAGCCAGTCAATGTTAAGGACATTGTCAAAGACGCAGTCGACAAGATAAAGCGGCAGTCTTCAAATCATAGCTTTGAGACAGACTTGCCCAAGGTTCTCCCGCCGGTTCATGCTGACCAGTTGAGGCTGGAACGAATCTTGCACAATCTTCTGGAGAACGCAGTTAAGTATTCGCCCGATGGAGGGAAAATAAAGGTCTCCGCTCGTTTGGAGAACGACCACATGGTTATGGGGGTCAGTGATGAGGGGATAGGCATTTCTCTTCATGACCAGGCCAAGCTGTTCAGTCCTTTCGAGCGTCTGGCTGCTCAGAGGATTGAGGGAGTTAAGGGTATCGGGCTGGGGCTTGTGGTGTGTCGCAGGCTTGTGGAAGCTCATGGCGGCCGGATCTGGGTAGAGTCGGAACCCGGCCGGGGTTCTACCTTTTACTTCACTCTGCCCTTGAAGGACGGGGAGCACCCTGCTGAAGCAAATCCAAAATCTTGAACAAATTCAAATTAACCGGTTGCGAAAGGATATATTGATTTGCGAAACACCGGCAAAGCTGAGGTTGTAAAACAATCGTTTATTTTTTCCGGATTGGGTGATGATGAGCTTGCCGAGCTGGCTAATCTTGCCATAGAGCGCAGCTTCACGTCGGGCGAGTTCATCTTCTGGGAAGGGGATTCCCCTGATTGCTTCTACATTGTCGCTGAAGGGCAGGTAAAGGCTCTGAAGCATTCCTCGTCGGGTAAAGAGTTTATCATAGCCTTCTTCGGCCCCGGCGAGATTTTCGGCGAGGTCGCTGTTTTCGAGAACAAACCCTATCCGGCTTCATCCCAAGCTCTAAATGAGACCAGAGTTTTAGGAATCAAGGGGAAGGACTTCCTGTCTTTTCTTTCCAGCCATCCTCAGGTAGCTCTGAGGATTATCAATATCCTGGGAGGACGGCTCAGGGAGGCTCAGAGCCGGCTGAGAGACTTCGCAGGCGAGAGGGTGGAGCAGCGCCTGGCCCGGACGCTGCTCATGCTTTCCTTAAAGCTCGGCCCCACGCTCCCCTTCACCCGCCAGGAAATCGCTGATATGGCGGGAACTACCACGGAGACGGCCATTAGGTTTATGAGCCGCCTCAGGGATGGAGGCATCATCCGCTCCGTTCGAGGCAAGACCATCATCCTCGACGAGACTAAGCTCAAACTTCTAAGCGAAGGGCCGCCTCAGGTTTAGACATTTGTCAAAATCTTCTCCTTTATATGATTTAAATCATAGTGCGCCTTCTTATTTGGCTTTATTATGGTTTCGGAAGGTGAATGATACCGCCAAGTGCCGATAGAGGAGGTGCTGAGATGACGGTCAGATGTCCGGGTCAGGATTTCAGATGGCTGAGGGTGGAACTTTACAAGTGCCCGAACTGCGGTGCTGAGGAGGAAATCTTCTCCAATGAGACCAGGGTGAAGTGCCACGAGTGCGGCGAGTGGATTTACAAGGAGAAATTGCCTTCCTGTATAGACTGGTGCGCCTCAGCGCGTCAGTGCCTGGGTGAAGAGAGATGGAAGCAGATGAAAGGCTGCGAGCAATCTGAAAAGTGAGGAGGTAACGACTATGGCTGGCTCCAAGAGTGCTTCTCAGGGCGACATTGGCAGGGCGGTGGAAGACGAAATGCGGGCGTCTCTGGTTGACGGCAAGCTTCCTTGCGCCGTAGCGTTCCAGATAGCCAAAAAGCTTAAGGTCAGCCCCAGGCAGGTCGGCGATACGGCGAACAGACTGAAGATAAAGATAGCGAGCTGCCAATTGGGGTGCTTCCCTTGACATTAGTGCCAATTTTATTCGAGAGTAGAATAGAAGATGCCTGACTTATTCGAAAGGTTAGATGACAAGAAAAGGAAAGATATAAGGGTCTTGAGCCAATTTATAGCTATCTATTGCCGGGAACATCACCGAAC
>JBBIRL010000136.1:0-5734 GCA_037441825.1 Dehalococcoidia bacterium
TTTTCTCCGGCAAGGATGTGAAGGATGAAGCCCATGTTGTTCACAAAGACGGGCCTGATGTCTCCGTCACTTTTGCCGCTACACCCTTGAGAGAGCAGGGCAAGATAGTTGGCTTAACCGGAATACTGAGGGACGTCACTAGGGTCAAGCAGATAGAGAACGAGCTGGCGGAATCAGAGGAATGGCACAGGGCTCTGGTTGAAACCCTGGGCAAAGCCGGATATGGAATCATTGTTGTGCAGAATACCACAGAGCAGGAAGCAACCATTGTGTTCGTTAGTGATGAAGCGTGTAAGATGGCGGGTTATTCGCCTGCTGAGGTACTGGCAAGGTCTGTTTGGGATTTCTTTGAGTCTTCTGAAGTTGCTGAGCTACAGAAACGATATAGACGAAGACAAAGTGGTGAGCAAATACTCAGTTATTACGAGACCACCGTGCTGCGTAAAGACGGCACATCGCTTCCTATCGAAGCTAGTGCAAGCACTATGAGCTACCATGACCATATAGCAACAGTGCTCTTCTTCAAGGATATCACTGAGCACAGAGAGATGCAGCAGGAATTGGACGAACACCGCCGCCATCTTGAGGAACTGGTGGCGAAACGCACCGCTGAGCTGAGAAAAACAAACGAGCGACTTCGACACGAGATCACCGAACGCAGGCAGATAGAGCTGGTTCTGCGGGAAAGTGAAAAATACTTTCGGTCACTCATCGAAAACTCGCAGGAAGTCATCGTCGTTCTCGATAATGATGGCACGATACGGTACCAAAGCCCCTCAGCACAACACGTGACAAAATACTCTCCGAAAGTCAGGCAGGGAAGGAGCATTTTCGAGTTTATCCATCCCGACGATTTGCCGCGCCTGGCGCGTCAGTTCGAAGAGATGAAAGCGAATCCCGGTGCTACGGTACATTCGGAGGTGCGTGGGCTTTGGAATGATGGATTGTGGCATTATGTGGAAGGTTCTGCTAGAAATCTGTTGAACGACCCAATAATTGCAGGCATAGTTATCAACTTCCGCGATATCACTGAGCGCAAGCAGGCGGAGGAGAGGTTACAGAGCAGCGAAAGATATTTTCGGTCCCTTATCCAAAATGCACTGGATGCTATGGTGGTGATTGGGAGGGATGGGATCATAAATTACGGGAGTCCTGCTATTGAGCCTGTACGCGGATATAAACCGGAGGAGATAGTAGGCACAAACGGCTTTTCAGAAGTTCACCTGGAAGACATGCCCAAAGCTATTAAGGTCTACAATGAGTTAATGCAGAACCCGGGTACTTCAGTAAGAACAGAAGTGCGTGTCAGGCATAAAGACGACTCGTGGCGTATTGTTGAGGCTATAGCGAGAAACCTTCTTGATGACCCGATAGTAAAGGGCATCATCGTCAACTACCGTGATGTTACTGCGCATAGACAGGCAGCAGAGAAGTTACAGGAGCTTTATCAGCAGGAAAGAGATTTGCGCCAACAGCTCGAAATGGAGATGAATAGGAGGGTAGAGTTCACCAGGGCACTGGCGCACGAGCTGAAAACTCCGCTAACCCCAATGTTGATTTCGAGCCAAGTGCTGGCTTCTGAACTCAAGGAAGATCCTTTGTTAAGTCTGGCTAGAAACCTCAGCCGTGGTGCCTCCAATCTCAATAGTAGGATAGACGAGCTTCTCGACTTGGCCAAAGGGGAGATAGGCATGCTCCAGTTGAAAATCGAGCCATCGGATGTATTGCAACTGCTTCGGGAAGTGGCAGAGTATGTGTCTCCGGTAGCTTTGAGCCGTGGGCAATCCCTGATTATGGAGCTGCCTGATTCGCTGCCCTTGGTTGGGGCTGATAAGGTCAGGTTGCGGCAGATTGTGTTGAATCTGCTCAACAATGCCCTGAACTACACCCCCGAAGGTGGAAGAATTACTTTGAGAGCAGCACAGAAGGGGGATAATCTGGTAGTGGAGGTTGAGGATAATGGCCCTGGTATAGCTGAGGAAGGGCAACACCACATATTTGAACCTTATCACCGCATGGAGGTTGCTGGAGAGAGATTGAGTGGACTGGGGTTGGGACTTGCTCTGTGCAAAACACTTGTAGGTCTTCATGGTGGACAGATATGGGTGCAAAGCTCTGTGGGCGAAGGCTCGACTTTTAGTTTCTCACTGCCCTTGGAAGCCGCCAATCAATAATGAGGCCTTGAAATCGGAGGAGAGCTGTTGAAAGCGCTGATTATCGAAGATGATCCAGGGATTGTAGAGTCTATTTCCCTGGCCCTACAGATACGCTGGCCGGAGACTCAGATAGTATTCACTCACCTGGGGAAGAAAGGTATAGATTTAGCGGAAAGCGAAGACCCCGATATCGTCATTCTCGATTTGGGACTTCCTGATATAAGCGGTTTCGATGTCCTGAAACGGGTTCGCTCTTTTTCTTCTGCACCTATTATTATCCTCACCGTGAAGGCAGAGGAAGGCGATATAGTCAAAGGTCTTGAGTGGGGAGCAGATGATTACATAGTGAAGCCATGTGGTCAATTGGAGCTTCTGGCCAGGGTGAAGGCCAGAATACGTGATAAGAGCCATTTAGTTAAAGAGGCTCCTCTATCTTATGGGTCGCTGCGATTTAATCCCTCGACGCACCAACTCCTGATCGAAAAAAAAGAGATAAAACTCACTACTATCGAGGCCCATATCATTCACCATCTGATGAAGAACGCTGGTAATGTTGCGACCTACTCCAGCCTTGCCGAAGAAGTATGGGGTGAAGATTACCCAGGCTCTATCGATAGCCTCAGGGTTCATATCAGGCGCTTGAGAGAAAAAGTCGAAGCTGATCCCGGCCAACCACAGCTTATCCTCACTAAAGCCGGCATAGGATATTTTTTGGCCAAAACAAACAATATCTGATTTATATCTCCGACCCGGCATCGGGTAACCTCTTTGGAGTAATCCCATCGGGTCACACCTTCCCTATAACCTGCTCAATTTCCCGGCAAAATTACCTGAAAGGGGTTTGTTCAGTACGGTTCTGTAATAATATACTTATACGAAGATTAATAAATAGTCCTGTATTGTAATATGTTTGTAATATATTTGTAATATTATTACCATATTCGTTATTGGATTGTAATCGTATAAGTATAAAATAGACATATAGGAGTACTGAGCGGTCCGTAGGACACAAGCTGGCTGGTGTAGAAAGTCAAAGGATATAAGGGCAACCTGTTGAGGTCGGGTTGGCAAACCGCAAGGAAGAGGAGGCAGAATATGAAGATTGTTCTCGAGCACATCGGTGGAAATAGCCACCCAAATGTTGATCGGGCAAGAGAGGAGATTATCAGAGTCCTGGGCTTCAGAGGCACTGTATCAAATGCCAAGGTGGATAAGTCCAGGGTAGTAGTAGAGTTTGAAGTAAGCCCGCAATGGGATTTACCCCTTGCGGAGAAGATAGATTATCTCAAAATGTGGATGCCTGCCAAAGTAAAGAGCGTCTTCAAAGTCGTCGATTTATCTTTGTAAGCTAAAGAGTAGACTGCTATAACCTGAACAGAGGGGATTTCCGCCTCTTTCACAGCAGCTATTAGGAAACCGTTATACAATTCCCCTGGACCTCTTCAACTTCTCAGTCAGCATGGGCACTATCTTGAACAGGTCGCCCACTAATCCGTAAGTAGCCACCTGGAAGATGGGCGCGTTCGGGTCTTCGTTGATAGCGATGATGCACTCGGAAGTACCCATGCCGGCTATGTGCTGCACCGAGCCGGAGATGCCGCAGGCGATATAGAGCTTGGGACAGACAGTTTTCCCCGTTTGGCCGACCTGGTGCGAATAGGGAATCCAGCCCTCATCTACAGGGGGACGCGAGGAACCCAATGCAGCCCCCAGCACATCAGCCAATGCCTTTACAATCTGGAAGTTCTCGGGCTTGCCCAGCCCGCGCCCTCCGGAAACGATGATCTCAGCCTCGTCGAGCTTGACCTTCTCAGTCAGGTCTTCGATGAAACGAAGCAACTTGGTTCTCGAGGTAACAGCTTCTTTATTGAAGTCCACCTTTATTATCTGACCCTTGCGCTCTTTATGCGATGTCCCCCTCTTAAACACATGGGGGCGTACGGTAGACATCTGGGGCCTCTTCGCCTGGCACATGATGGTTGCCATGACATTGCCGCCGAAGGTGGGACGGGTCTGGAGCAGGAGCTTGGTCTCGGGGTCGATGTCGAGGCCGGTGCAGTCGGCGGTGAGCCCGGTATAAAGCAAAGCGGCCACCCTGGGGACAAAGGAGCGCCCCATAGCGGTAGCGCCGGCGATTAGTATCTCCGGCCTGTGCTTCTTAATGAGGTCCAGGAGCAATTCAGTGTATAAGTCCTCCTGATGGTCTGACAGCGCGGGGTCGTCTGCCAGATAGACCTTGTCGGCACCGTAATGGGCAAGCTGTTCCACATCCTTGATGTTATGGCCCAGGCACACTGCGCTAAGCTCTGTGCCCAGCTTGTCGGCCAGCTTCCTGCCCTCTGAGACAAGTTCGTAGGCTACGCTCTTCAGCTTGCCGTCACGCTGCTCGGCGAAAACCCAGACGCCCTTATAGCCCTCGCTTACCTTCTGCTCTGCCTTCTCAATTTTTATGGCTTCGAAGGTGCAAGCGTCCACGCAGGCGCCGCAGAGATTGCAGCCATCCTTGACGCGTGCCTTCTCGTTGACCAGCTCCATCACCCCGAACGGGCACACCGGCACGCACGACCCGCACCCCGTGCATTTCTCAACGTCTATCTGTATTCCCATATCTAACCACTACTCTTCCTAATGTCATTCTGACCCTGAACGTAGTGAAGGGGAAGAATCTCGAGACCCTTCGCTAAGCCTGCCCTGAGCTTGCCGAAGGGCTCAGGGTGACATATAAATGGAACGGTGTGTCTTGTTCCCTTTCACCCGCCTGACCTCGGTTTCCGTTCGTGGTGAGCCAGTCGAACCACGAACCGTCCTTCGTTTCTTCTATGGGTAGGCTGGAGCATCCGCTCCGTGCCGCAGTAGGGGCGAACCCACGTGTTCGCCCCTGGCTTTAATCGGGCAGACACATTGGTCTGCCCCTACGGTTTCACCCTAGCCTTCCTTTCTTAATTTTCGCGCTTTAGTCCAGGTACCTGGACTCCTGCTTTCGCAGGAGTGACACGATAAAGCTTAGGAGTAATAGAATTCAATAGTAACGTATCACCACCACCTGATTGTCTTATGGATAAACTTCCCTCGACCTTACGGTCGGGGTTTTACCCTGCCTCAAACTTCGTTTGCCCTGCATCTTTTGGTTTCCACCCCATCCCATGCTCTTCAAAATCCAAAGATGCAGGGATAACTCCATCCCTCGACCTTACGGTCGGGGATTTAAGTAAGGAAGCTTAAATTCAATTGAACGGATATCAGGGTCATTACGATATTCATTCAAATACTTGTCTGTCATTTTCCATCCTGATGCTGTTTTGCCTCTTGGAAATAATTCCAATAATTTCTCCATACTCAAGATAAACACCATTATTTTATCTTTCCGATCAACCACAACTGCAAAATAAGGCATGCAACCGAATGCCTCACAAGCGGATTTTGCTTTTTCGAGATCAACATTCCGAATACTTACATATTCTTTTTCTGCACCCTCGCTTCTACTTCGTCCTTTTACAGAGATGCCCATTAATTCCTTAGTTTCATTATTTCTCGCTATCAAATCTATTCCTGTATGATCGATCTTTGCACACTCAAAA
>JBBIRL010000137.1:0-5727 GCA_037441825.1 Dehalococcoidia bacterium
GCCTCACGTTTTTTCCGGAGGGATGCCTATCCCGACAGGCAAACCCCGGATTTTTGGGCCAGAGTCTCATACCCTTTCTGGTTTACTGATATAGTTTCTGCGCTTGACTCGCTTTCGCTTATGGGATTTACCAGGGAGAATTCACATATCTACGATGCTCTAAACTGGTTGAAAAGCCGGCAAAAAGATGATGGTCTTTTTGAGTTGAAACTTTTATTTAAGAGATAAAGATAAAGATTTGAAATTTTGGGTATGTCTGGCAATCTGCAGGCTGCTCAAAAGATTCTAAAGTGGTATTTCAATGGCCTCCTAGACCTTATCAATCGGTAAGGTCAATTTCCTCAACACAACAACATCTTGAGGTAGAGGGTCATTGCCCCCCGTTGCAGACCCTCTCATGATAAGCTCTACCTTAAACTTACTTTGTATCAGGCTATTCAACCCTGCCATATTTATAGCTATACCTGATTCGGGTAATGCGGGGTTGCACGTAAACCAGTTGTAACTGCCAGGCAGTGGTGTGCTAAATTTAAATAGGCTGACGAGAAACGGATTGTAGTTGAAAATATATCCCGGCTGCATCCTCGGTTCCTCCACAATGTGACAAGTCAAGATAGCTAAAGCGTTGGGTTTCAGGATATCATGTATTTTGTTGATATACCCGAAGGCATCCACTTCCCGCAAATGAGTGAAAACAGAGATTGCTATTACGACATCAATGGAATCGGCGGTGACAGTCCAGTCTTCCCCATAAGATTTACTTTCAGCAACTGCACTTTCTTGTAGCGGAGAATACAGAGGATTGTAATCTTTTGAAACATGAAATCTAACTCTGGGCAATTGCGCATATTTACGCCTGCAATAATTGATGTAGCTCTCCTGTATGTCTATTCCCAGGTACTCGCCTTCCGGGTGAGTAAAAAATACACTTACAGGGGCCAGTTTCCCGTGTCCACAGCCAAAATCAACTATCTTTAAGGACTCATCCTTGGTGAAGCACTTGATCAAAGCTGCGAAGAATCCTTGTTGATAAACCCAGTTAGTAAAGCTATCTCCTACTTCCCCCCAAATTTCATTGGGAACGTTCTCGATTAAGAATTCGGCCTCGGGCCAAGCACTTGTCCTTTCCATCCTCTTAAAAATTCTGCAACCGCAAGCATAGTAAAAAGACTTAAGCGCGTTGGAAAACATCTCACCTGTCCTGCTTTATAAATAGCGTCCATTCGTTTTGGGAGATATCGACCATCACAGAATGTTAGGCTACAACTTCGGTTCTTGTCAACTTAATCATCGCCTTGAAAATAGCCTTTTTACCGTTCGCCCTGAGTTTGTCGAAGGGTGAACGCTTATATCTGTCCCGTTCATGGTTCGACTAGCTCACCACGAACGGGAGCAATTTACCTACGTAATCCCGGAATAAGCCATCTTATTAGTTCCGAGAGCGAAGGCACATCTGCTATAATTAAGGAACAACTATATTATTCAAAGAGCAAAAGGCATAGCATGGCTTCTTATCATATCTGGACTATAGGCTGCCAGATGAACCAGGCAGATTCGGAGCAACTGGCTGCCAGCCTCGAGAGATTAGGCTATCAGCCCGCTCAGGATATAGAGAAGGCCGACCTCATCGTGCTTAATAGCTGCGTGGTGCGGCAGAGCGCCGAGAACCGTGTTATCGGTAAGCTGGATTTGCTGAAAGAGCTTAAGAGGCTCAGCCCGGATACTGTAGTAGCCCTTGCCGGTTGCATGGTCGACTCGGAAGTTGACCAACTGAAACACCGTTTCCCCCATGTTGACCTCTTCCTGAAGCCAGGGCAATTTAACGAGCTGCTGGAACTGGCAAAAGCACGTGCCCCCAAGGTATCAAATAGCTTGCCCACTTCCGCACTTTCACCGACAGCTTTCGTAACCATCATCGAGGGCTGCGATAACTTCTGCTCGTACTGCATCGTCCCCTACCGGCGGGGAAGGGAGCAAAGCCATCCCATCGCCGAGTTGCGCTGCCAGGTAGAGGGTCTTGCGGAGCGGGGGGTGAAAGAGATTACCCTGCTGGGACAAAATGTAGATTCTTACGGGCATGACCTCCCCGATAAGCCCAACCTGGCCTATTTACTGCAGGAGTTAAATTCTATCGAAGAATTGGCACGTATTCGCTTTTTGACTTCCCATCCCAAGGATATGAGCCAGAAGCTTATTAAGGCCGTGGCCTCGCTGGAGAAGGTTTGCGAGCATATCAGCCTACCCGTTCAAGCTGGCGACGACGAAATCCTGCAAGCAATGGGGCGAGGTTATACCGTGCAGTCCTACCGAGAGTTGGTCGAACAAATACGCATTGCCATCCCTGACGTCGCTCTCGCTACCGATGTTATCGTAGGCTTTCCGGGGGAAACCGAGGAGCAGTTCCAGCGAACTATCGCTCTTCTCTCCGAACTCAGATTCGATACAGTTCATGTCGCCGCCTACTCAGCGCGGCCTGGCACGCTGGCAGCGAAAAGGCTTAAGGACAATGTCTCCTTCTCCGAAAAGCGGAGGCGGCTGCAAGAGGTTGAGGAATTGCAAGGCAACATAGCCTCCGAGATCAATGCCCGACTCTTGGGCCATACCCTGGAAGTTTTAGTTGAAGGGAAGAAGAAGGGTAAATGGTATGGCCGCACCAGGACAGACAAGCTGGTATTCTTCGAAAATGACGCTGATTGCCTCGGTCAGTTGGTTAACGTAGAACTTAAAAAAACAAGCCCCTGGGCACTCCAGGGGCTACCCAAAACCGAGCCTATTAACATCTAGTCCAAAGGTAAATCTATTTTGTACCTCTTGAGCACAGTCTCTATCGTTGCTGCCGACTTCTCATCCGGTGGCGTAAGAGGCAGACGTGGCTTACCTACGTTGAACCCCACGCAGTTCAAGGCGTATTTAATAGGCATTGGATTAGCCACAATAAAAAGGACATTCATTAAAGGCAATAGCTTGTGATGAATTGCGGCAGCCTTGGCTGTCTTGCCGCTGACTGTCTTCGAAATCATATCGCTCACCTGAATCCCTACCAGATGCGAAGCGACACTGATTACCCCGTAGCCGCCTATAGAAAGAATGGGGAAAGTATCGCTGTCGTTGCCACTGTAGAGCAAAAAGCCCTTCTTCGCCCCACCGAGTATCTTGGCTGTATGCACGAGGTCACCGCTTGCTTCCTTCAATCCGACGATGTTATCTATTCGGCTGAGCTCAATGACAGTTTCCGCCGAGAGGCTGGTAATGGTGCGGCTTGGCACATTGTATAGAATACAGGGAAGTGACGTACTCTTTGCAATCGCCTGAAAGTGCTCCTTTAATCCCTGTTGTGTAGGCTTATTGTAATACGGCACTACTAACAGCGCAGCATCAACACCGATCTTCTCTGCTTCCCGAGTAAGCTCTATGCTCTCCCTAGTATTGTAGTTACCGGTGCCACCTATCACTGCTCCTCTATCGCCTACTGCCGACTTCACCTCGGCTAAAAGTCGCAGCTTCTCCTCTTTACTTAGAGTTGGCGACTCACCTGTGCTCCCTGAAACAAGCAGCCCGTCGCTCCCTGACTTAAGCAGTGCCAGGGCCAGCTTCTTCGCCTGCTTGTAATCTATATCTCCCTTGCTATTGAAAGGGGTAACCATTGCCGTGATAAGACGACCTAACTCCGCCAATTTCCACCTCCTTGAAACAGCTTATATCCATCCCTTAGAGATAAGGTGCTCGGCAATCTGAACTGCATTAAGAGCGACGCCTTTGCGCACATTGTCCGCGACCACCCACATTACCAGCCCATTATCATGAGAAGCATCGCGACGGATGCGCCCCACAAAAACATCGTCCGAGCCAACAGCAGACCAGGGATAAGGATAAAGGTTAACAGCAGGGTCATCCAACACTTTGACGCCGGGTGAATTCGCCAGAACCACCCGCGCCTCTTCAGAACTCATAGGTTTGCTGAACTCAACATGGATTGACTCGCTATGTCCTATAACTACTGGCACACGAACACATGTTGCCGAAACGGCGATATTATCATCATGCAGTATCTTCCTGGTCTCTTCACGCATCCTCCACTCTTCCCTAGTATATCCGTCATCCAGGAAAACATCTATCTCGGGGAGCAGATTGAAGGCAATCTGGTGAGGATAAATATGAGGCACAGCGCTTTTGCCCTCAAGGACCAGTTTGGTCTGAGTATTAAGCTCATCGACAGCGGCCGACCCCGTGCCTGAAACAGATTGATATGTATCAACTACGATACGCTTAATGGGATTAGCTTTATGCAACGGGTACAAAGCAACCAACATCTGAATGGTAGAGCAATTAGGGTTAGCGATCAGACCTCGATGATGCTCCAGGTCTTCGGGATTGACTTCGGGCACCACTAAAGGGACACTTTCATGCATAGCGAAAACGCCGCTGTTATCGATCACCACTGTACCCCGCTTAACTGCTATAGGGACGAAATGTTGGCTTACTTCGTTACCAGCGGAGAACAGGGCGATGTCTACCGGATCGAAGGAATGGAGCGTGAGCTCTTTAAGCTCGATCTCTCGATGATTGATAAACAGCTTTTTCCCCACTGATCTATCGGAGGCAAAAAGATGGACTGAGGATAAGGGGAAATCCCTCTGCTCCAGAACCTTGATAAACTCCTGGCCCACTAGACCAGTAGCCCCGACGATAGCAACACGGTACTTTCTTATTAGCAATATTCCCCCTAAAGGCCCAGAAGCTTATCAAGACCAAAAACTGCCTCCTTAAGTTCGGCTGCCTTCTTAATCGCTAAGGTGACTCCGGGCATAAAGGACTCCCGGTTTATCTGGTCCAGGCGGATCCTTAGCGTCTGCCCCGGTGCGCCCAAAATAACTTCCTGGTGGGCAAGCAGCCCCGGCATCCGTACGCTGTGAATTGCTACCCCTCCCAAATCACCACCACGACTGCCGGCAATGCTCTCCTTTTTAGCGGAGACATGAACAAAGTTGCTGCCCTTAGCTTGAACCATATCCCTTGCCGTAGCCAGGGCGGTTCCAGAGGGAGCATCTAGTTTCTGCTCGTGGTGCATCTCGATTATCTCAGCATAATCGAAAAACTTGGCCGCTATCTTTGCCAGGTGCATCATCACCACTGCCGCTATGGCAAAGTTGGGGGCCACTACCGCCCCTACCTTCTTTTTCTTGCACAGGCTCTCTATCTCGTTTAGGTCTGCATCGGACAACCCTGTAGTTCCGATAACAAGGGCAACACCGTGTTTCACCGCGGTTCGCACTGCAGGCATCGCAGCCTCAGCAGTAGTGAAGTCTACCAGAACATCAGGATGACGACTCTGAAGAGCTGATTCCATATCTTTGGACAATGGAATCGAGCTTGCTCCATCGGGTAACAGGATTTCCTTTTTGCCCGCCTTTACGTCGACACCAGCCACTGCTTCAAGCTCGGGATCACGAGATACAGCGCTGAGCACCTCTTGCCCCATCTTTCCCAGCACACCATGTACCAAAACCTTTACCCGCTCCATCTGCTCCTCGATTTATCCCTGGTTTGAGCAGCCTGCCTGCTAGCCAGGCGGCCTTTTGTGAGGAACGCCCCTGGGTCGCTCCCTGGGGGGTCTTGTGCCTTCGCGCTCGCCTCCATCACGATGGCGATGCACAGGAGGCCGAGACTCTGTGCGTTTTTTAAAGGGGTAGTCTGGGGACTGTCCCTGTTCAGTGCCTTGGGGGGCAC
>JBBIRL010000138.1:0-2346 GCA_037441825.1 Dehalococcoidia bacterium
GAAATCAAGAAAAGTATTGTTGTAAATAAAAGAACTCGTTGCAATGGACATGACTTGAACGGCATGTTCAACGCAGCTACCCGCCGACTGGAACGCAACGCCCAGTCAATAAACGCACTTAACGTTTTCCCCGTGCCGGATGGCGATACAGGCATCAATATGCTTTTAACTATGCGGGCAGCGATAGATGAGGCCAGCCGCAACTCTAATGGGAGCGCAACAGTGGTCGCTCAGGCAATAGCCAGAGGTTCTCTCATGGGGGCCCGCGGGAACAGCGGCGTGATCCTATCCCAGATATTTCGGGGATTGGCGCACGGGCTGGATGGTAAGCGCACTTTCAGCGCCCATGATTTCGCTAACGCCCTTGCTCAGTCAGCCGACTTCGCATATAAAGGGGTTACCAAGCCGGTGGAAGGAACCATCCTCACCGTCATACGCGAAGCTGCGGCTGCTGCCCAGGCCAAAAGCTCATCCAATAATACAGACATGCTGTCAGTAATGGAGACGGTAGTCGAAGAGGCCAAAGCCTCCGTGGCGAGGACACCCACTCTGCTGCCGGTGTTGCGCCAGGCCGGGGTAGTGGATGCCGGAGGACAAGGTCTCTATGTCGTATTTGAAGGCGCTCTTCGCTATCTGCGAGGCGAAACGGAGGAAGCTGAGCCCGCAGAGACAGCACCGCCGGTGGCAACCCCGATCATCACTGCCGCAAAGCCCGCCGAAAAAGTCCAATACGGATACTGCACCGAGTTTCTGCTTCATGGCAAAGGCCTCGATCCGGAAGCCATAAGAGAGAAGCTAATCACCCTCGGCGAATCCGTTCTGGTAGTCGGCGATGAAGCTATGATAAGAGTACATCTCCATACTTTTGACCCCGGGATTGCCTTGAGCTACGCGGCCGCTTTAGGCAACCTGCAGCAGGTGAAAGTGGAGAATATGGACGATCAGCACCAGGATTTCCTCGCCGCCAAGCTGCAACAGCCGATAGGCAATGTCTCCACTATTGCTGTAGCCTCGGGAGAGGGACTCATCCAGGTATTCTACAGCGTCGGAGCAACGATAGTCGTTTCCGGCGGCCAGACTATGAATCCCAGCGTTCAGGAGCTTCTCCAAGCCGTGGAATCAGTTCACTCGGACAAAGTTATCATCCTGCCCAACAATGCAAATATCGTGATGGCAGCCCGTCAGGTTCCGGAGTTGACCAAAAAGCAGGTTGAGGTAGTGCCCACAGAGACCATACCCCAGGGGATAGCAGCGCTTCTGGTCTTCAACTATGAAGCTGACCTGGGGACAAACGTTGCTGCCATGAAGACAGCGATCTCAACAGTTCACAGCGGCGAGGTCACCACCGCAGTGAGATCGATGAGTCTCGACGGTATGACAGTGAAAGAAGGGCAAGCCATCGCCTTTCTCGACGGCGAACTGGTAGTCGCCGACGACAGCATGCCGCAGGTCGTCCACAAGCTTTTAGACAAGGTGGATGTTGAGAAAGCCGGATTGGTCACTATCTACTACGGTGCTGACGCTGAGTACTCCGAGGCAGAAAGAATAGGGGAGTCAGTCCGGGAGAAATACCCCGCTCTGGAAGTAGAAGTGGTTGCCGGTGAGCAGCCACACTACAATTACATCATCTCGGTAGAATAAACGAGCCCTACGGCTGCCAGGATATTAGCCAAGAACACACCTATATCCCCTATCGACTAGCAAGGGAAAAACTGTTTTGAACCAGACTATTGAAAGTTTACGCAAAGTCCTGAAGCTGGAACAGGCCAAAGGATACAGCGATAAGGCCGTGATGGGAGGCCTGGACAGATTCCTGCGTAACCTGTCCCCGCCAGATGAGAGGCTCTCTCGTCTGATTTCGCTTAGTTACTCGGCACTGGACACTGGAGCACGAGAAAGATGGATTAAGCATATACTCGGTCAGCTTAACTCAGGAGAACTGAAAGCGCCACCCCCATCTGAGACCATTGTCCCTGAAAAGAAATACCCGACCACACATGCCAAACATGGCAGTGAGCAATCCCTGAACTCTCTGATTACATCGATTCCTGGAATAAAAGCCGCCCTTGCCAGCAAATTCGACAAGCTGGGAGTAAAAACGATTCGCGAGCTTCTCTACTTCTTCCCCCGGCGGCACATAGACTACAGCCGCAGAAAGCTCATCTCGGAGCTGGAGGTGGGCGCGGAACAGACTATCGTAGCCACTATCTGGGAAGCCTCCCAGAAGGGCAAAGGATACAGGATGCGCAACACGGAGGCCGTAGTCGGCGACGAGTCGGGCAATATAAGGGTTATCTGGTTCAACCAACCCTATCTAGCCAAGAAGCTCACCACCAACAGCCAGAT
>JBBIRL010000138.1:2446-5723 GCA_037441825.1 Dehalococcoidia bacterium
ATTGCTGCCGCTTCCCGAAGCTATTCGGCAAGCACACTACCCGGATAGCGAGCTCAGCAAAGACCAGGCCAGGAAGCGCTTGGCTTTCGACGAACTCTTCCTTATCCAGCTTGGAGTGCTGGCCAAGAAACGAGACTGGCAGGAAGAGGGTATAGGAAATGCCTTCAATGTAAATAGCGGCTATCTTGAGCCGTTTTTCAATTCCCTGCCTTTCAAATTGACCTCTGCCCAGAGGCGCATCCTTGCCGAGATTCGGAGCGACCTGAGCAAACCCAGGCCGATGAGCCGGCTCCTGCAAGGTGAGGTCGGCAGCGGTAAGACAGTGGTGGCTACAGCAGCGATGCTGCTCGCTGCCGCCAATGGCTATCAGGCTGCCCTCATGGCGCCGACAGAGATCCTGGCAGAACAGCACTTCAACACTATTTGTGGCCTGTTGAGTAGAGCAGGCGGCGAATCCAGTGATGACAAGCCTGTTCGCAAATTCTCCTCGATGCTTCCTCACCCCATCAGCGTGGGACTCATAATAGGAGGCCTCAAAGAGAGCGCCAAGCAGGAAATTCAACAATGCATCTCGGCAGGTGATGTTGACATAATCATCGGCACCCACGCCCTCCTTCAGAAAGGGGTTGACTTCCAGAGCCTGGGGCTTTGCGTGGTTGACGAGCAGCACCGCTTCGGGGTGATGCAGCGCGCTACGCTGCGCTCCAAAGGTTCCTGTCCTCATGTTTTGGTGATGAGCGCCACCCCCATCCCGCGCACCCTGGCGCTCACCTTATACGGCGACCTCGACCTCTCGGTGCTGGACGAGCTGCCGCCGGGCAGGGTTGAGATTGTAACCAGATTCCTCAGCCCGGAGCAACGACAGAAGGCTTACGATTTCGTGCGCAAACAGGTTGCTGAGGGACGTCAGGCCTTCATTATCTGCCCCTTAGTCGAGGAATCCGAGGCAATCGAGACCAAGGCAGCTATCACTGAACATGAGCGCCTCTCCAGAAGCGTATTCCCTGACCTGCGACTGGGATTGCTCCACGGCCGCCTCAGCAGCGCAGAGAAAGATGAGGTAATGCAGCGCTTTCGCAACGGCGAACTTCACATATTGGTATCGACGCCGGTGGTAGAGGTAGGCGTGGATGTCCCCAACGCCACGGTGATGCTGATAGAAGGTGCCGACCGCTTCGGCCTGGCGCAATTGCACCAGTTTCGCGGCCGCGTGGGCCGGGGGCAACACCAGAGTTACTGCCTGCTCCTTGCTGAGACGCCCTCGGCGGAAGCTAAAGAGCGGCTATCGTTACTCGAACGTATACGTAATGGATTCACCCTTGCCGAAGAGGATTTGAGGCTCAGGGGGCCAGGCGAGTTCTTCGGCACCCGCCAGAGCGGGTTACCCGACCTGAAGATGGCAAAGCTCTCCGATATCGAACTTCTGGAGCTTGCCCGCAGGGAAGCAATTCATCTTTTCGAGGCTGACCCTTACCTCAAGCAGCCGGAGCACAAGCTCCTTGCCAGGGAGGTCAGCCGACTATGGAATACCGAAGGGGAGTTAAGCTAGCTATGCTTAAATATAAAATCGCTCGACTTCTGGAACAAGCAGCCAAAGCAGCCCAGGTGGAGGGCCTGCTGCCTGCGATAGCCTTACCTGAGGTCATCGTAGAGCGCCCTCAGAACCCGGAGCACGGTGACTATGCCTCCAGCCTCCCCTTGAAGCTGGCGAAAGCAGCGCGGATGGACCCGCTGGCTATCGCCAAGACCCTGGCAGATCTCCTGACCGAGACCAGGGAAGTGGAGAGAGTCTCAGTGGCAGCGCCGGGCTTTCTAAACTTCTTCCTCACAGATAAATGGCTTGCCGAGCAGGTCGAGGAGATTTTGAGTGCAGGAAAGGATTACGGCAACCTCGCTTTAGGCAAAGGCACCAAAGTCCAGATTGAGTTCGTCAGTGTCAATCCCACAGGGCCCATCCACGTCGGGCACGGGCGAGGCGCTGTCCTGGGCAGCACCCTGGCCAATGTGCTCAGCGCCGCCGGCTATGCTGTAGAGAGGGAGTATTATGTAAATGACGCCGGTAACCAGATGGATGCCTTCTTTCGCTCCCTCTATTGTCGCTACTCGCAGGCACTGGGCAAAGAATGCGAGATGCCTGCCGATGGCTACCAGGGCTATTATCCGGTAGAGCTTGCCAAGAAGATAGTCGCCGAAAAGAAGAAGGCTTTCCTCGATATGCCCGCTGAGCAGGCAATTCAGGAGATAGGCAAGATTGCGCTGCCCAGGGTCATAGCCGACATTAAGTCTGATTTAAAACTTCTGGGCGTGGATTTCGATGTCTGGTTCAGCGAGCGCACCCTCTTCGAGAAGGGCCAATACGAACGGGCCATGGCTTTGTTGAGGAAAAGTGGCTATATCGAAGAAAGAGAAGGCGCGCAATGGTTTGTCTCCACTGCTCTGGGTGAAGACAAGGATAATGTCCTGGTGCGCACCAACGGCGCTCCAACCTACTTTGCCTCAGATGTAGCCTACCATTACAACAAGTTTCTGGAGCGCGGGTTCAACCAGGTGATCAACATCTGGGGAGCCGACCACCAAGGGCACGTTTCACGGATGAAAGCGGTGGTCAGTGCACTGGGCATAAAGCCGGAGAGGTTGAAAATAATAATCTCCCAGATGGTGGCGCTACGCCGCGGCGAGATCCTTGTCAAAGTATCGAAACGTACCGGCGAACTTATCACTCTGCGTGAGCTGGTGGAGGAGGTAGGAGCAGACGCCTGCCGTTTCTTCTTCCTCTCCCGTTCCGCAGACAGCCAGATGGATTTCGACCTGGAACTGGCAAAGAAGGAATCGGCTGACAACCCCGTTTATTATGTCCAGTATGCCCACGCACGCATCGCCAGCATCCTGCGCCTCGCCCAGGAACAAAAAATAGATCACTCCAAAGGCGATGTGGGGTTACTGACTCACGAGGCTGAACTCGACCTGATCCGCAAGATGATGTCGCTGCCGGAGATAATAGAGCTTGCGGCACAAAAGCTCGAGCCCCACCACCTGCCCTACTTCGCCCAGGACCTGGCGACCTCTTTCCACGCCTTCTACAAGCAGTGCCGTGTCGTCTCTGAAGATAAAGCCTTGACCGGGGCACGTCTCAAGCTGGTCAAAGCGACGCAAATCATCCTCGCCAAGACACTGGGTCTTATGGGGATGACCGCGCCAGAGCGCATGTAAGCGGCAGCTTCGCCGCCAACAGCGATAATGCAGTTATCGCCGATGAAAAACATCTTGAGATAAAGGT
>JBBIRL010000139.1:0-5702 GCA_037441825.1 Dehalococcoidia bacterium
CGTGGTTGCCAGAGTGCACCTTGCAATAGCAGCGAAGCGGTTTGAAGAAGGTTTGGAGTCAGCAGCGGACGAAATGCAAAAAGGCGGATTTGTAAAAGATATGTGGAATGTGAGAGGCGACGAGCGGATTCGAACCGCTGAATAGGGGTTTTGCAGACCCCCGCCTTGCCACTTGGCTACGTCGCCAATGGAGCGGAAGACGAGATTCGAACTCGCGACCTCCTCCTTGGCAAGGAGGCATTCTACCGCTGAACTACTTCCGCTCGCGTCAGGTTATATTATAACATGGTGCCGAGGAGGAGATTTGAACTCCTACGAGCTTTCGCTCACCACCCCCTCAAGATGGCGTGTCTACCAGGTTCCACCACCTCGGCAAATGGCAGGGGTGGCAGGATTCGAACCCACGACCAACGGTTTTGGAGACCGCCGCTCTACCTGACTGAGCTACACCCCTGTTTTCGCCCAGTTCCCAGCTATTTCCCGATTAAATTTTAAAACTTACTTTCTGGTACCCCTGGTGAGAGTCGAACTCACGACAAACGGTTTAGGAAACCGCTGCTCTATCCTCTGAGCTACAGGGGCTGGTGGAGATAGGGGGATTCGAACCCCCGACCTCTGCGATGCGAACGCAGCGCTCTCCCAGTTGAGCTATATCCCCCTATTTACCTCTTAAACAACAATAAAGCCCGCTTAAACACTACGGACTACCGCATTTAAGAGGATAGCAAAAGCAGGTTCCACTGTCAAGGTAAGTTATGTTGGACAGGGCATCCCCTTATGGCGGCTGGCCCTATTTTTCGTTTTCCAGGGTTCGCAGTCTGTCGTCGTCTATGCCAAAGTGATGGGCTATCTCGTGGCGCACTACTCTTCCTACTTCTTCCTCAACCTCCTGCCAGGAGTGGCAGCGAGCTTCGATCGGCTTACGGAAAATGGTTATCTTGTCGGGCAGCACCATGCCATAGCCGGGGCCTCGGTGTAAATGAGGCACACCCTCGTAGAGGCCAAGCAGGGAGAACCTGCTCTTGACATTATTCCTGGTGAGCTGGGCCGGGCTCGGCCAGTCCTCTACAACCACATCTACGTTCTCCAGCCTGTCCTGAAACTCCGGCGGCAGCTCATCCATCGCTTTCATGACCAGGGTGTAGAACTTTTCCCTTTGCGCTGCCGCGCGCTCCAGGTCATAGTGGATTCTACGTCTGGCCGACTTTTCCTCCGGGTTGGGCTCTTCTGACATTACTGCTCGACCTCTGACACTGGATTCACCTGAAGCGGTATGATGAGTGCTTCAGCCTTGCCTGCCTTGAGAGTGAGAAGGGCTACTGTGCCCAGCCTGAGTTGATAGTGGGGGAAAGTAGCGCTCCCCGGATTAACCAGAAGCGACCCTCCGACTTTTTGCACGACATCCCTGTGGGTGTGACCGAATACGACTACATCGGGCGCTTTCTCGAGGTTATGCTTTTCCGGGTGCTCAATCAGGTCACGGGCGAAATACTGCGATGAGTGTATAACATAAACGTTAAGGCCTTCCAGGGTTAGATTTTGCACTTCGTCCATTCGCTTATCTCGTATCGGGTAGTCGTCGTCGCCCCGGGCTGCCAGAACGGGCGCTATGGCTGCCAGTTCTTCCAAAACCGAATCTACGAAGACATCGCCAGCGTGCAGAATCAGGTCTGCACCCCTGAATACTTCTCTGACCTGCGGAGGAATTCCCTTTGCTATCTCAGGTATATGGGTGTCTGAAATCAAACCGATAATCATTACATTGACTCTGTAGAGGCTAGCCCCCCTCTGCATTCCCTATTTGATAGACACAAAATTTTGTGCCCCTACAATTTATCCTATCTTCTTACCGAATCCCGGCGCCCCCAGGTCGTAAATCTCATCTACCTTAACCTTGATCACTGCCTGAGGAGGGGGCGCACCCATTTTTTTCATCGACTCAACGCTTTTTTCGAAAAGGGGGCCCGATTTCACTATCTCAGCTTTGCCGTGGAAGCGCAGGCACTTCATCTGCGCTCTATCGCAAACTACGATGGCTACCTTGGGGTTTTTCTTAATGTTTTCGTAGGTGCGCTTGCCCGCCGACTCGCTGAAGATGATGTGCTCCTCATCCAGAACCCGGGTGCTCCCTTTGGGAGCGATGCTGGGTATGCCATCTGGAGTGGCGGTAGCTATGAAGGCTTGCTGTTCCTTTATCAGTGCTTTCATCTCTTCGGTAATCTTTGCCATGTTCCCTCCTTATTTATGATTATTCGATTAGAGGCTCCATAAAAAAGCCCCTCTGAAACCTTATACTATTCAACCAGCCGCTGCTAGAATTTTAACGTTGCTGCCAATCAGTGTCAACGCGTGTATGAGGCATTAAGATTTCTCCTAGGGTAAGATTGCTTCTTGTATTTCTTGGGGCTATAATCAGTGTGTGAGAGGCAGGTATGGAACAGCTTCCTGTGCCAACGGGGGCTAGTTTGCACGAGTCTTGCGGCATCTTCGGAGTATACGCTCCAGGTGAGGAGGTAGCGAGGCTCGCATTTTTTGGCCTCTTTGCCTTGCAGCATCGCGGGCAGGAGAGCTCTGGCATAGCCACATCCGATGGAGCCAAGATACGCCTGCACGCAGCTATGGGTCTGGTAGCTCAGGTATTCACTGAGGCGATCTTGGACCAGTTGCGGGGCGCTATTGCTATAGGACACAATAGGTATTCCACGACAGGGTCAAGCCGCCGGTTCAACGCGCAGCCGATATTGGTGCCCAGCCCTTCCGGTGAGATAGCGCTGGCGCACAACGGCAACATTGTCAACGCCGATTATCTGCGTAAAGAGTTGGAGGAAAAGGGCTATGCTTTCTCCACTACCACCGACTCCGAGGTCATAGCGCATCTCATAGCTTCAGCTCCCAGGGAAAGACTGGTGGAGAAAATTAAGTATGCCATGAGCAGGCTTGAGGGGGCGTATAGCCTGGTGCTCTTGACTAAAGACAAGCTGATCGGAGTGCGGGACCCTATGGGGGTGCGTCCTCTCTGTTTGGGTTCCCTCAATGGGAACGGGTACACGATAGCCTCGGAGACATGTGCCCTGGACCACCTGGGGGCCGAGTTCCTCCGCGAGGTTGAGCCCGGCGAGGTGGTTGTTGTCGATAGCGATGGGGTCAACAGCTTCAGGGGAGGGACGGACGACAAGAAGGCTCTCTGTATCTTCGAGTATATCTACTTCGCACGTCCCGATAGTGTTATCAAGGGGCGGCGCATCTATCAGGCGCGTTGGGCTATGGGTGAGCAACTGGCTCGTGAGTACCCCATAGCTGCCGACCTGGTCATCGGCGTCCCCGACTCGGCGACGGCCGCTGGCATCGGCTACTCGCTGGCTTCAGGGATTCCCTATACCGAGGCTCTGTTGAAGAACCGCTATGTAGGGCGCACATTTATTGAGCCGGAGCAGCGATTGCGCGATCTCGGTGTCAAGCTCAAGTTCAATCCCATGGCCGATGTAATCTCGGGGAAGCGGCTAGTTGTGGTAGACGATAGCATAGTTCGCGGCACGACTACGCCTCAGGTTATCAGCCTGCTGCGCAGGGCAGGGGCAACCGAGGTGCACATGTGCATCTGTGCCCCTCCGATTCGTTATCCTTGCTTCTTCGGCGTGGACATGGCTACCAGGCGAGAGCTTATCGCCGCCCGAAAGACGGTTCCTGAGATCGCCAAGGCCATCGGGGCCGATTCTGTGGGCTATCTCAGCGTAGACGGACTCATCCGGGCCGTAGATTTACCGAGGGAGAATTTCTGCCTTGCCTGCTTCACCGGCGACTATCCGGTGCCTGTTCAGCTCGAGATGGACAAGCTGGCGTTGGAGACAGCCCGCAATCCTGACCGGAGTAAGGATTTCTGCGAGAAGCTTGAGGGGAAGTAAAGACAGAAAACTCGGTTCCGGTCGCAAAATGGAGAATGTAAGGGCACAGCGAGCTGTGCCCGATTGATGTAGGTGCAAGGCGGAGTTCAATTTAGTGAAACGCAAAACGAGAAAAGCCCCCCAGACCTACGCTGCTGCCGGCGTGGACATACATGCTGCAGACAGGGCGAAGGAGCTTATCAAGAAAAAGGTACGCACAACTTTCCGTCCCGAGGTCTTGACGGACATAGGTCTCTTCGCAGGGCTCTTCCAGCTTTCAGACTCTTACAAACAGCCGGTGCTGGTCTCCAGCGTGGACGGCGTGGGCACCAAGCTCAAGCTAGCTACCGCGTTGGACAAGCACGATACCGTGGGTATTGACCTGGTCAATCACTGTATCAACGATATCTTCACCTGTGGCGCTGAGCCCTTATTCTTCCTCGATTACATAGCTATGGGCAAGCTTGTCCCTGAGCAGGTCGAGAGCATAGTCAGCGGCTTGACAGAGGCCTGTTCCGCCGCAGGCTGCGCGCTCATCGGCGGCGAGACTGCCGAGATGCCCGGCGTGTATGCCTTGGGCGACTATGACCTGGCAGGTTTCATCGTGGGGGTGGTAGAGAAGCGAAAAATCATCAACGGCAGGATGATCAAGGCCGGCGATGCTATCCTGGGGTTGCCTTCAACCGGTCTGCATACCAACGGTTATTCGCTGGTGCGAAGGATTTTCGGCACTGTCCCTTCAAAGCTGGAAACCTTCTATCCCGAGCTGGGGCGTACTCTGGGAGAAGCGCTCCTCGAACCTCACCGATGTTACTATCCACTGCTTAAATCATCGCTGCCTCTGATTAAAGGTATGGCGCATATTACTGGTGGCGGTATCCCCGGCAACCTGCCTCGCATTTTCCCCAAGGGGCTGGCAGCAAAGATCGACAAGAGGTCCTGGAAAATTCCACCTATTTTCCCCTTGATTCAAAAAAGAGGCAATGTGGACGATAAGGAGATGTACCACGTCTTCAATATGGGTGTGGGCATGATGGTGGTCTGCTCGCCGGAAGATGTCAGTAAAATAATCGCTGCTGTGCCCAAGGCGAGGCCTATCGGCGAGATGGTGAGGATGAGTGGGGAGGAGCGGGTTATAATAGCTTAGAGTTGCAACTCCTCAGGAGTAAGATTTCAAAAGAAAAAGAGAAAAGGAGTGGTTCTTTGCGTGCTATCATAAGTGTTTCCGATAAAAGCGGTGCAGTCGATTTCGCCAAAGGACTGCAAAAGCTCGGTTTCGAGCTATTCAGCACCGGCGGCACCAAGAAGGCATTGGTGGAAGCCGGGGTGAAGGTGCACAGCGTTAGCGATTTGACCGGCTTCCCTGAGATTCTGGATGGCCGGGTGAAGACGCTGCATCCTGCGGTGCACGGCGGCATCCTGGCCAAGCGAAATCTCCCCGCTCACCTCGCTGAGCTCGATAAAAATAAGATAGGGCTTATCGACCTGGTAGCGGTCAACCTGTATCCGTTCAAAGAGACTGTGGCTAAGCCTAACGTGGGTCTGGATGAGGCATTGGAGAACATAGACATAGGCGGGCCGACGATGATACGGGCTGCGGCCAAGAACTTTCCTTATGTGCTGGTGGTGGTCGACCCTGCGGACTACAAGCCGCTTCTGGAACAACTGGGGAAGGGCGCGGTAAAGATTGAGGAGCGGAAGAGGCTGGCGCAGAAAGCCTTTCAGCACGTGGCTGGCTATGATACCGCTATCGCTCAATACCTTCGTCATGATGAGGAAGGTTTTGCCAAACGCCTGTTATATAGGATTTACCGGCACACC
>JBBIRL010000140.1:0-5654 GCA_037441825.1 Dehalococcoidia bacterium
TGGATGAAAGCCTCAGGACCCAGCTTCGCAGTTATGGGTTGCTTACCAGGGATTCACGAGTGAAGGAACGAAAGAAGTACGGTCTGAGAAAGGCTCGCAAGGCGCGCCAGTATCGAAAGAGATAGCTTTTATACAATCCTGCTAAGAAAAATCTTAGTAACGGCAAGTCTTACCGAAAGACCGCTTCGATGCCAGTGCAGTCGGTGCGACTGAGGTTAACGCCGTTAAGCCTATAGTGAATGGTTAACTTCGGAGCAAAAGGAGTACGCTGGTATTGGATATCGGTGAAGTAAGCAGAAACACAAAGTTTTTGATCAATGGTGTTCCTTTTGCTGTAGAGGATGTCAAGTTCGTTAAGCCCGGCAAAGGCCGCGCAATGTATTACCTCAAGCTGCGCAACCTCCTCGACGGCAATACTCGAGACCAGACCTATCATTCCGGAGACAAGGTTGAAGAAGTCAATGTCAGCAGCAGCGAGATGCAATATCTCTATAAAGAGAGTGACCACTACGTATTCATGGATAATGAGAACTTCGAGCAGCACTCCGTGCCCAAAGAGTTGCTTGGGACAAGGAGCCAATTCCTCAAAGAAGGCTTGGTGGTCACTGTCTCGGTGATGGAAGGCAAGGTTCTCGAGATAACCCTGCCCAAGTTTGTTGAGCTGGCGGTGGTGAAGGGTGCTGCCAGCACCAAGAGCGATACGATCACCGCTCAGTCGAAGATGGTTGAGCTTGAAACAGGGGGTGTCCTGGCAGTCCCCGCCTTTGTTAAGGAGGGGGACATTGTTAAGGTGGATACCCGCACCAATGCCTATGTAGAACGGGTAACTACGAAAAAGTGAAGTTTGTGGATTATGGCCGAGGACGAAATCTTGCGCCTCTCCCATATCAAGGCCAATCTCGAGCGCCGGGCTCTTATTTATGATATAATCCGAACCTTCTTTCGCAGCGAAGGCTTCCTCGAAGTAGAAACTCCCCTCCAGGTTCCGACAGTTGCTCCGGAAAAGTATATTACCCCTTTTACTGTCAATGGTTGGTTTCTTTCAACTTCTCCGGAGATGCACATGAAGCGCCTTCTTGCCGCTGGCTGCAGTAAAATCTTCCAGATTTGCCACTGCTTCCGCAAGAGTGAGCGAGGCCAATTGCATAACCCGGAATTTACCATGCTGGAATGGTATCGAGTTGGAGCCGACTACATGCAGATCATCCAGGATACTGAGCGGCTGGTGCTTGCCCTTGCCAGCAGGCTGCATCTGGGTACAACAATTCGCTATCAGGGTGCAGAGATCGATCTTGTTTCTCCCTGGCCCAGGATAAGGGTGCGTCAGGCATTCCTTCGTTCGGCGGGCTGGGATCCATTTGATCGCCTTGACGAGGAACGTTTCGATGTTGACCTTGTCGAGAAAGTGATACCCAACTTTGCTGCGAACCGCCCCACTGTGCTCATAGACTATCCTGTAGCGATGGCCTCTCTGGCCCGAATAAGGCCTGGGAAACCTCCGGTGGCAGAGCGTGCTGAAGTCTTTATCGGCGGGCTGGAGCTAGCTAATGCCTACAGTGAGCTAACTGACGCCGCAGAGCAAGAGCGACGCTTCAAACATGAGATCGATAGTTTGACTTTGGAAGGAAAAACCAACGTCGCTATGCCGCAGAGGTTTCTGGATGCTGTATTCAGACTTCCTGAGTGTGGTGGCGTTGCCCTGGGTATCGACCGTTTAGTCATGTTGCTGTGTGATGCAGCATCTATCGATGAAGTCATCGCTTTCCCTTGGGACGTGGTTTGAGCAGCAGATTCTCCTATTTGCTCTTTAGACCGAGCGCAATGCCCAATTGTGTATCGATTTCTTTGAGGTCGTCTCGTGATATTGTGCCCAGCTTGTGGGCGATCATGCTTTGCTTTATAGTCCTGATGATTCCTGTGGCCACTGATGGCAAAAGTAATCCAGCCTCCTGCCACTTGTTTATGAGATAGTCACCTATCAATGTTCGGTCTACTCTGCTGGTGATAGCACTGATAATGGCCTCTTGTCGATGTTGGTTATAAGTATCGGAACTGATTATTACAGCGGGGCGCCGTTTGATTCCACTTTCGTCGGCGAAGGTGAAGCTGACGAGAACAACATCTCCTCGTTTATACTCGGTCATAGATTGCGTCCCTATCATTATCCCATAGTTCAGCGAGTACAGGATCAGCCGAGGACGAGAGAGTCATGATAGAATCTATGATTTTGGGGGATTCTGTCATGCGGGGTACCTTATCCAGGTCTTCTTTGCGGAATCTGCGATGACGCTCACGGCCTATGAGATAGGCGGGCAATCTGTTCTCGTGGGTTAGTTTATAAATGCTCCGTTTGGAAATGCAAAGATATTCTGCTGCTTCTTCAATGGTGAACCATTCCTTCGCAACAACCATATGCGCTTTTCCTCTTTCCTTAAACAAAGTACTCTTCTTAGGTATATTCTAGCACATGTATGCAAATAGAAACAATACCATATTGTTACATTGGTCCTGTTGAAATTTCCTCTTCGGCTGTGCATAATGGGTCATCTACATGAGAGTTACTCGGAGATTAGGGGGATGAGATGAGAGCAGCGGTATTAAAAGGCAAGAGCAAGTTTGTTGTAGAAGAGGTACCGGAGCCTGTTTTAGAGAAAGATGAAGTGTTGATAAAGGTACAGTATTGCGGGATATGCGGCTCTGATTTGCACGTTTTCAAGGAAGCCGCCGGTGTGGGATTCGGCCATGAGTTCTCGGGAGACATTGTCGGCATGGGATCGGATGTGAAGGGTTTTAGGGTGGGGGAACGAGTGGCGGTTGAACCCGTCGTTTCCTGCGGCGAGTGCTTTTGGTGCAAACGTGGTGAATTGGGTCTCTGCGAACAATATTTTATTGCGTTGGTGGAATACAAGGGTGCTTTCGCCACCTACGCAAAGGCCAAGTACTATTACCTTCACAAGCTTCCCAGAGGGCTGAGTTATGAAGAGGGAGCCATAATCGAGCCCACGACTTGCGCTTTGCATGCCATCAAAGTGGCCGGAATGCAGAAGGGCGACGTCGTGGCCGTGCTCGGGCTGGGTCCTATCGGGCAACTTGTAGCGCGGGTGGCAAAAGCCTCGGGTGCCAAGGCAGTGTATGCTTCGGAGGTTAGTCCACTGAGGCTCAAAATGGCCAGAGGTGCGGTAGATGAGGCCATAGACGTGGAAGTAACTAACCCGGTTGACCGCATTCTTGAGCTGACTGATGGACGAGGCCCAGATATCGTCTTCGAATGTGCTGGAGCTGTCGCCACGACGCAGCAGTCGATCGCGTTGGTGAGGAAAGGCGGAACTGTCGTTATTGTAGCGATATGCTTTGAGACGGTTGAGTTGCCAGTCAGTAACATCAACCTTCGAGGTCTTACGGTAAAGGGGTCAATGTGCTTTTCGCCTGGTGAATATGCCGCTGCTTTGAAGCTCATCAAGGACAGAAAGATAGATGTGGCGCCATTGCTGAGGCGAAAGATGCCGTTGACCAAAATCAATGAGGCATTCGAAATGGCCTTGAGGGGCGAGGGCGGGAAGATTCTGATAAAGCCCTAGAGACAGGGCTCATTTCTTGTGGATTTCTACCAGTGTGCTCCTCGCTTCTACACCTCTATAGTCCGCAAAGCTCAAGACGGAGGGGTCGGTCCTTACATCGAGCACCGCAGGCAATCCCGACTTGAAGGCTCTCTTGAGGGCGGGCTTGATTTCCTCCGGTTCGGTCACAAGCTCTCCGTAGGCCCCCAGGCTCTCCGCATATTTGTCGTATCTCACGTCTTCGCTCAGTATGGAACACGCTTCCCTGCACTGGTTGAGCTGCTGGTCGTGTCTCACCATACCCCACTGGCAATCGTTGCTTACTACGACTACGATTTGCTTCTTGTGCCGCACGGCAGTATCTATCTCGCTGGCATTGAGCAGGAAGGAGCCGTCGCCTGTTATGACGACGACCTTTTTCTCCGGTTTTGCTGTTTTGATTCCTATTCCGAAGGGGATGCCTCCCCCCAGATGCCCCAGCGAGCCTCCCAGAGCATTGATATAGCTGCGCGGCGAATTGGCGCGGTACAGGGGCGTGACATGAGCATGTATGTCACCGCCGTCCATCACGATGACGGAATCGTCGCCCAGGAAATCGCAGACCTCTTTGCCCATCCTCCTGGGGTCGATGGGCTTACTCGAACTCATTGCACCTGAGGTTAGCGTATCCTGGATGGATTTGGCGATACTTTTTACGTTTTTCACCCACGCTGTTTCCCTGCGCCTCTTGCCGGAGGCTCGAAGCGCCTCTTGAGTTGCCTCGGTCAATTGAGTCAGGACAGCCTTGGCGTCTCCCCATATCCCCAGGTCAATGGGCCTGTTTCTACCGATCTCCAGGGGTTCGATGTCTACCGATATTATTCTCACATCGGGTGCATATAAGTTGCCCTTGCCAAAGTTCAGTATTTCCTCGAACCTGACTCCGATGGCAAGCAATACATCGGCTCCCGCTATGCTGCCGAAGTCGAGTCCGACAGGGCCACCGCAGAGCGGATGGTCATCCGGTATGCCCCCTTTCCCGCCTATGGCATAACAAACAGGAATCTTAAGAAACTCGGCGAACTTCACCAGCTCTTTCGAGGCGCCGGACCACAGAATGCCGCTGCCGATCAAGATACCGGGCATCTCGGCATCTAATAACCACTTTGCGGCTTTCTTGACCAGTTGAGGGTCTCCGTAGGGGCGGGCGCTGGTTCTATATCTCTCCGGCGGAATAATCGGAGCTTCCTTCTTATCTACCTCGAGCAGCAGCAAATCGTAGGGAATATCTAACAGCACGGGTCCTTTGCGTCCTGTGGTAGCGTATCTGAAGGCTGTAGCTACATACTCCGGCAAGCGTACTGTGGATGTGGGGTAACCTCTCCACTTGGTTATGGGGTGATATGCATCTCTGGAGTCGAATTCCTGGACGGCGCCCTTGCCGGTATAGCAGAATGGTGTGGAGGTGCAGATGGCGACAACAGGGGCGCAGGCATACCAGGCTGCGGCGATACCCGCCGCCATATTGATAGCACCCGGCCCCGCCGTAACCATAGTCACCCCCGGCTCATTGGTGGCCATGGCATAGCCTGTGGCTGCATTTGCCACCGCCTGCTCATGTCTCATATCTACGAACTGAATCCCCTCATTTATGCAAGCATCGTAAATCTCGCTCAACTCGCCGCTGAGGGTGAAGATAGTCCTAACCTTCTCATTCTTCAAAGTCTTGCTTATAAGTTCGCTTCCTCGTGCCTTTGCCATTTCTACCTCCCCATATAGAAATTCAAATCAGAGGCTTAGATTTTAACCGACTTTGTCTATAGTCTCCAACAACTTTTGGCACGGTCTATTTTTAAGGGCAAGTCGCCCAATCACCAAAAGGCTTTTTAAGACTCAGCCAGTCGTTTCTTGAGGAAGTCAATGACCTTTACCGGCGATGGGTCGGTCTCATTGAGCAGCGCCAGATAGTAGCTGACCCAGTCTCCGAAGAAGACAAGGCTCATCATCTGCGCAAGCGCGCTTTCTCCCTTGGCATCAATTATTTCGTGGTTGACCTTTGCATTAGTCAGCATCTCGGCAGTGAGTTTGTAACGGAGAAGCGTTCTCGGATGCAGTCGT
>JBBIRL010000141.1:0-5605 GCA_037441825.1 Dehalococcoidia bacterium
TTCGGCTACTTTAACAAAGTCAGGGTTGCTCAGAGGCGTAGCCACATAGCGGCGCTTATAGAACAGCTCCTGCCATTGTCTTACCATGCCCAGGAAGCCGTTGTTGAGGATGGCAATCTTCACAGCGATATTATCCTGAGCCGCTGTGGCCAGTTCCTGGATAGTCATCTGGAAACCGCCGTCTCCGGCGATAGCCCATACAGTCTCATCGGGTTTTCCCACCTTGGCCCCAATAGCTGCGGGCAACTCGAAGCCCATCGTCCCCAATCCTCCGGATGAGATCAAGGTATTGGGCTTGTTGTACCAGAAGTGCTGCGCTGCCCACATCTGATTCTGACCCACGCCGGTAACGATAATGGCATCACCTTTGGTGACTTCATAAATCTTTCTAATCACGAATTGCGGTAAGAGCTCATCGGTCTCGCGAATGACTACTACCGGGTGATCACGGCGCCATTCCTCGACCTGTTCTATCCAATCGAGATGTGTCTGGACCACAACTTGCTTGTTCAATTCGCGGAGCACGTGCTTCACATCGCCCACGATGGGTACGTCCACCCTCACGTTCTTTCCAATCTCGGCAGGGTCTATGTCTATATGTATTATCTGGGCATGGGGTGCGAAACCGCTTACCTTACCGGTTGCCCTGTCGTCGAACCTCATCCCTATAGCGATAACGATGTCGGCGGCACTCACAGCCAGGTTGGCATAAGCCATGCCGTGCATGCCTATCATGCCCAGGCTGAGTATGTGGTCTTCGGGGAAGCATCCAATGCCCAATAAAGTGGTAATCACGGGGATTTGCGCTTTCTCGGCCAATTCCTTGAGCTCAGGAAAAGCGCCCGATATGATAACTCCTCTCCCCGCGAGGATGACTGGCTTTTGAGACTCATTAATGAGTTTTGCAGCTTTTTTAATCTGAGACGGATGTCCCTGAACAATAGTCTTGAACCCGCTTATGTTGACCTTTTCGGGGTAATGAAAATTTGCTTCCTCGACAAACACATCCCGCGGTATGTCTATGAGGACTGGCCCCGGCCTTCCGGTCCTGGCGATATGGAACGCTTCCTTGACCACAGTAGCTAACTCTTCTGCCTTGAGCACCAGATAGTTGTGCTTGGTTATGGGGACGGTGATGCCCGTGATATCGATCTCCTGGAAGGCGTCCTTGCCGATAAACGGCCTGGCTACCTGTCCTGTGATGGCAATAACGGGGGAGGAATCCAGGTGAGCGTTAGCTATGCCGGTCACCAGGTTGCAGGCACCGGGCCCGGAGGTTGCCAGGCAGACTCCTACTTTGCCGGTAGCCCTGGCATAGCCATCGGCTGCATGAGCCGCGCCCTGCTCATGGCGCACCAGGATATGCCGCAACTGCGGGTATTGGGGCAGGGTATCATACAAGGGCAGCACGGAGCCTCCAGGGAAGCCGAAGATAACCTCCACCCCTTCTTTCACCAGGCTTTCACATAGAATTTGGGCACCAGTACGTTTCATAGCGGGCTCCTATTTGAACACTGCCCCGGTTGATGCCGAGGTCACCTTTTCTATATATCTCTTTAAGTACCCTGTCTTTATCTTGGGCTGGAATTTGGGCACCTGGGAAAGGCGCTGTGCGATCTGCTTCTCGCTGAGCTCTACATCTATTCTATTATGGGGAATATCTATCTTTATACGGTCTCCGTCCCTCAAGGCAGCGATAGGACCCCTCTCCGCCGCCTCGGGCGAGACGTGGCCGATGGCAGCGCCTCTGGTAGCTCCGGAGAACCGTCCGTCGGTTATCAGCGCCACCTCTTTGTCCAGTTCCATGCCTGCGATGAGCGAGGTGGGGGTGAGCATCTCGGGCATGCCCGGGCCGCCTTTGGGTCCCTCATAGCGTATGACTACCACATCCCCTGAGCTTATCAGACCTGCCATTATGGCCTTGGTTGCCTCGTCCTCCGAGTTGAAAACCCTTGCCGGGCCGCGGTGCACCATCATCTCAGGGACCACGGCAGCGCTTTTTACTACAGCGCCCTTCGGTGCCAGGTTGCCGAAAAGAATGCTCAGGCCACCTCTGGGAGAGTAAGGGTTCGACAAAGGCCGTATCACGTTTTTATCGCTAACCTTGGCTCCGGCAATGGCTTTACCCAGCGTTTTGCCGGAGACAGTCCTTGATCCCAGATTCAACTGCTTCCTGAGTTGGTTCATCAGCGCGGGGATACCCCCGGCAAGGTCGAGGTCTTCCAGATGATACTCACCCGAGGGCCTTATCTTAGAGAGATGCGGAGTGCTCTGGCTTATCTTGTTTATCGCTTTTAAAGGGAAATCAATCCCTGCCTCATGCGCCAACGCCATAAGGTGCAGCACGGAGTTGGTGCTGCCGCCCAGAGCCATATCAACCACGAAGGCGTTATAGATGGAGTCCTTCGTGACGATGTCGAGCGGATAGATTTCCTTTGCCAGGAGTTCCATGACTTTTGCGCCTGCCTCTTTGGCCAGGCGTATCCTTCTAGCATCGACTGCGGGGATGGTGCCGTTACCGGGAAGCGCTATACCCAGCGCCTCAATGAGACAGTTCATGGTATTGGCGGTGAACATGCCGGAGCAACTGCCGCAGCCCGGGCAGGCCCTCTCCTCGAGTTCCTCCAACTCGGCCAGGGTTATATCTCCTTTAGTTACCTTGCCCACCGCTTCGAAGACGCTGTTCAGGTCGACTATGCTCTTGCTGCCGAGATGTCCGGCCAGCATGGGACCGCCGCTGACAAAGATGGAAGGGAGGTTAAGCCTCACCGCAGCCATCAGCATCCCCGGTATTATCTTGTCGCAGTTGGGGATAAACACCAGGGCATCGAAGCCGTGAGCCTGCACCATAATCTCAATAGAGTCAGCGATTAGCTCGCGGCTGGGGAGGCTGTACCTCATGCCGATATGACCCATAGCGATGCCATCGCAGACGCCGATGGTATCGAACTCCAGCGGCGTGCCGCCAGCGCTGTATATACCAGCCTTCACCGCCTCGGCGATGGTTCTCAGGTGGATATGGCCGGGTATAACCTCATTGAAGCTGTTCACGATGCCTACCAGAGGCTGCTCCATCTCCTTCGAGGTCAACCCCAGGGCTCGGAACAGCGCCCGATGCGGAGCGCGCTCGACGCCTTGTTTTACAGCATCGCTTCTCATATTGCCCCCAGGATGTAATAACTAAAAGCCGCCCCCTCGGGGCGAAAGCTAGTACCTAATTGCGCAAGAAAGCGTAATAAACGAGATTCTTCGCTGACGCTCAGAATGACAACTAAGAACTGTCACCCTGAGCGTAGCGAAGGGTCTCGTAACCCTTCGTTAGCATTGCGATGATTATCGCAACTAAGTACTAGTCCTATTCAAGACTATTTAGGTGATTAAACCATAGGATACTACAAGTGTCAAGGAAAATGCAAGCTGTTTGAGTAGGTCGAGGATAGTCCGGCATCATCATAATGTCATTACGAGCGAAGCGAAGCAATCTCACCGCGCCCCTTCATCTTGAAGAGTACGTGGAGCCTGCTCCGAGTGTAAGAGAGGAATCATCTTTCCTCAAGAAGGACTCCACCGCTAGGCATTAGCCCTGACATGATTCCTATTGGTTTTTCTGCGGGCTTATTACCTCGCAGCTAGTCCTTGTTTGGAACTTAATCAGGGGATAACTGAGAGGAAAAGAAAAGTACCCTGGATAGGACTCGAACCTATAACCCGCTGATTAAGAGTCAGCTGCTCTGCCAAATTGAGCTACCAGGGCACGCTTATCAACAGCGTATCATTCTATCATCTACAATACATGTAAGCAAGTAGAATTAGAGGGGAATGGGCAAGAGCTAACTAAGGCCATCCAGGAAGGCCCTGACGTTCTTGCCCAGAACGTCAGGGTTGTAACCGCCCTCCAGGACGCCGTACCGCCTCCCCTGACACACCTTCAGCGAAAACTCTTTCACCAGCTTCCCGATAGTATGATAGTCCTCCATGTTGAGCAGCCCACCCCAGTCCTCCACCCCGCGGTCGAACCCGGCCGAGACCGCGATTATATCCGCGCTCTGCCTGTCTAAAAAGCGAGCGATACCGTCCACGAACTCCTGCCTGCTCCTGTCCTCGGGATGATGATATACCACTTCTGGAACCCCGCTAAAGATATTTTCCGTACCGTCGCCGAAGTGCAGGTCGAAGTCCAGTATCACTGCCCTGTTTATCTTGCCCTCTTTTCTCAGCCTGGCTATGGAGATAGCCATGTTGTTGAAGAAGCAGAATCCCCAGCACGAATCCGGGCTGGCATGGTGGCCGGGTGGCCTGGTCAATCCGAAGGCAGGCTCTCCGCTTACGCCAAGCTCAGCCGCTTTGATAGCTCCGCCTGCTGCCAGCAGGGCGACCTCGTAGGTCTGGCCCGTCCTCTGAATCTCTGCGAGATGCCATTTAGTGTGGACAAGCTCTATGTCCTCAATGGATGCAGGCTCTGGAGTGACTAACTCGAAATGCGGCGAGATTTCTTTCAGGATACTTTCAATACGACCCGCCCTGGCAGCGGGGTCGCTGGCATAGACCTCCAGATAGCGGGGGTGATAAGCAACCTTCATCTTCAGCCTTCAGGCTTCGGCGTCAATTCCCGCAGGATATCCGCATAGACCTGGTAGCTGTATGAATCATACAGAACAAATCTTATTTCCTGCAAAGACTCATCCCCTCTGGCGAAATCCATCGCAGTAGCCAGGGCTACTCTGGCGGCGCGCTCCAGGGGATAGCCATAGGCTCCCGTGCTTATGGCAGGGAAGGAGACGCTTTTCAGTCCTTTTTCGACTGCCAGCTTCAGGCTCTCCCTGTAAGCACTGACCAGCGTTTCTGCCTCATCTCTCCTTCCGCCATGCCATATCGGGCCAACCGTATGGATAATATACTTTGCCTTGAGCCTGCCTCCGCTGGTGATAACAGCCCTGCCTGCGGGCAAGCGTCCCATCTTTTCTATGATTCTGCGGCATTCCTCCATGATGACGGGCCCGCCGGCACGGTGTATAGCGCCATCCACACCGCCACCGCCTATCAACCCAGAGTTAGCAGCGTTGACAATAGCATCGGTGGCTTGCTGTGTGATGTCGCCCTGAATTAAAACAAGCCTGGTCTCATTTACTACAACCAGCATACTCATTTCTCGGGTTCCTTACTCTCCGGCTTCTCAGCTTCGACTTCTCTCGTTCTAAGCCAGCGCTTGATCTCATCCAGCCCGGGCGGAGAGACATAGAACACCTCTATATCGGCAGGGAACTGCACTTGATGTCCTTCCCTCATCAGCAGTATCCCGGCCTCACCTTCTTTCAGCGTGTCGTTTATCATCTTAGCTATATGCTCGTTTCTCTTCCTGTTGGCCTCTGTATAGAACTCGTAGACCCTTTCGAATACCTTCGGGTTTTGTAGGCCTACGGCCAGGCACTTGGTCCAGTCCATAGACTCGGTGAGCAAGTCAGCATCCTCAAGTGGCTCGAGCTCAGCGCCTTTATCCGTCCTGGCTTTAACAATGCCATAGCTTGTGCTATTCAGCTCCTCGATAATCTTGCTGCCCTCTTCACCGCCTACCGGCACCAGCTCGTGATACACCTTCTTCTCGATG
>JBBIRL010000142.1:0-5415 GCA_037441825.1 Dehalococcoidia bacterium
AAACCAAAACGGCCAATGAAGCTTAAAGGCGTCTCTTTGGACAGCACCGAGACAGTAAAGACCTTACTATCCATAATGAACTCATGGGTGAGATTACCCTTATTAATGCATACAGAGATGGTCGGGGGGTCGGAGCATACCTGAATCACAGTGTTGGCAATCTGAGCATTGATCTTGTTCCCCTTTCTGGAACCTACCACATACATACCGTAGCTTATGGGATATAAAGCTTTCAGGTCCATCTTATGTCCTTCCTTCTTAAGATTATTCTAGAGAAGCTCCTTTTCGCTGGTCTCGATCGCCTGTTTTAGTTGAGCAGCAAGCTCAGGCGGCAGCCCTTCGATATCAACATGCAGGAAACCCCTCACTATCGTCGCCGTAGCCTCATCGCGCGTAAGGCCGCGTGCCATGAGATATTCAACCTCCTCCTCAGCTATCTTACCTACCGCTGCTTCGTGTGAAAGGTCTACACCTGCAATCTCCCCCCTCAGTTCCGGGATGGCGTGAATGATGCCTTTCTCTGAGAGAATCAAACCACGGCATTCCAGGTGCCCCTTAACGTTAGGAGCACTTCCTGCTATATGGCCTCTGGATATGATTGTGCCCCCCGTAGTAATAGTTCGCGCTATGACCTCAGCCCGAGAGCCTTTTGCCTCAAGGAGCACTCTGGAGCCAGTGTCCAGAGTTGAGCCTGGAGGAGCGACCAGAATAGTGTTAAACCTGACAATAGCGTTTTCGCCCACGCACCGGGCTACAGGGTACATCTGGAGTGTATGTACCTGCTTCATGCTGACATAATTACTGAGGAAGACACCGCCTTCCTCAATTATGGCGCCGCTGCGGGGGCGAACGGCTATCTCTGGGGCCCAGTTATGAATCATAGTGAAAGTCAGCTTCGCCCCCCGTTTGATGTAGAACTCAGAGACGCCGATATGCAGCCCCGAGGCTGTCATAGGGCTGGTAGCGCAGCCAGTGATAATGTGCAACTCTGAGTTTTCCTCGGCGATAATGATATTATGCACCTTTTGCGCCAGGTTCTTATGCGCTAGGTAGAGACACGCCTGAACCGGGTGGATAGCCTTCGCGCCGGGGAGAGCCCTTATGAAATAGCCGTTATCCAGGTAAAGTTCGGCATGGGCAGTGAATTTGTCGGCATCCACGCTTACTGCGCGCCACCAGTAGTCCTTGAGCCAGTCATAGGTTTCAAGCGCTTTCTTGATATCCATGACCTCCAGCCCCTCCTGGCTTGAGGAGCTATGGACCACAGACCGGTCCATCTGGACAAAGGTTCCCCCCCTCTGGCTCGATTCGTCCAGGGTAACCCCTACCTCCCTCATGCGCTTCTTGTCCTGGGCTGAAAGCTGAGATGGCCTCTTCTGGTAAGGATGGTCCTCAGCGCTCGAGGAATAGGAGCCTATGTCGATGTCCTCGCCTATAGCCGGCTTCTTATCCAGCGCCCTTTCGGCTAACTCTTTGGTTTTCTGGGATTTTACAGCTCTTTCTGACACAGACACTTTACGCATCCTTCATAGCCATTTTGTTTTATAGAATCTAAAACCTCCAGAGCATCGCGCTCACAGGGGATCGTTCCGTTTAAAAGGACATATCCTTTACTGGCATGAACATAGTCCAGGATATGGCCGGTGTGTGTGATAATCAGGCCGGAACGTGTTCGCTGGCGCTGCGGGTGCTGCCTCGGTTCTTTCTGCAGAAGCTCGTTTATCATCTGCCCTATCAGAGCCATATTTACCAGGTCGACTCCGGACTCCGGTTCATCCAGAAGCACCAGTTCAGGGCCCTGAGCGATGAGCTGCAGGAGTTCCGACCGCTTTATCTCGCCGCCGGAAAACCCGTAGTTTATATCGCGGTCCATTAACTCGACCATATTCAGTCTCTCTGCCATCTTGCCAACAATCTCCCCGTCTCCTTGCGAACCCAGGCAGGCAGTGACCATGTCCCGTGTTTTGACTCCACGCACTACCGGCGGGCGCTGAAATGACATGCCAATGCCCATGCGCGCCCGTTCATCCAGAGATAGCCTGGTTACATCCTGACCTTTGAATATAATCTGCCCTTTCGTCACCCGATAGCGGGGGAAACCCATTATCGCCATCAACAAAGTAGTCTTGCCCCCGCCGTTGGGGCCGAAAAGTGCATGAGTCTCGCCGGCCCCCATTGATAGATTAACGTCGTGCAGAATCTGTTTGCCTTCTACCTCAACGCTTAAATCTTTAATTTGCAGCATATCCTCCTCCTGTTCAACACCAGCCCTGCACTATGAATCTTCTATTTTAAACTCGTCCCTTCCAGGTCCCGCAATTGCTCACGATTCCCGATGACAATCAACTGGTCTCCAAGCTCTAACACCATCTCATCGGATAAACTGGTAAAAATAGTGCCATCCTTCTTTCTCACCGCCAGAATAACTGCCCCGTTACCGCATCGTTGCCCTTCCTTGCAGGTCTTGCCCACCACTGGCGAGCCGGGACCAACTCCTATGTTCTCCAGAACTAATTCTTTGCCGCGGCTCTCTAATGCCGTGTCAACGAAATCTACGACGAGAGGGCGCAGGGCAAGCATAGCCAGTCTCCGCCCACCGAGGACATGTGGATATATCGTCCTGTCAGCCCCGGCCCGTTTTAACTTGAACTCCGACTCGTGGGCGCTAGCGCGAGCAGTAATAAAAATGTCCGGCCTCAATCCCCTTGCTGAAAGTGTTATAAAGACATTGTCGGCATCGCTGCCTGCTGCTGCCACGAGTCCCCGTGCCTGAAGGATACCGGCCTCTTTTAAAACTTCATCACTACTGGCATTGCCTTCTATATATAAATAGCCGTTAGTAGCAGCTTCAGCGATAGCTTCTTTGGAATTGTCAATAACTACAAAATCAATACCCTCCCCCTGGAAAACACGCGCCACTTCCTTTCCCACACGACCATAGCCGCACACGATAATGTGGCCTTTGAGTTTGGAAATCTTCTCTTTCATCCGACGTCTCCCTAGTACATTTGCTAAATTACCCTCGACAACGTATTGCACCACTGTAGTGAGGGTATAAAACAACACCCCCACACCGCCTATGATGAGTACAATAGTAAAAACCATCCCGCCGGTTGAGAGGGGATGTACCTCCATGTACCCTACGGTGCTTATAGTGGTAACCGTCATAAAGAAGGAATCAAGTAATGACCACCCTTCAATCAGTCTATAGCCGATGACACCTATAGCTATAACCACAATCAGGGCAAATATTATCTGTGAAAACCGTCGGATTCATCCTAAATACTTCTATAGAATAGCCATATCACAGTCTAATAGCAACCTCCTAGCCATCGAATGCAGCAAAACGCCGATACGCAACTAAGCAGTTCTCATCGCAGAACCAACTGTTATCTGCTTTCCCACTGCTTAGTTAGGTCAGCTCTTCGCAAAGACTATGAATTTCCAACCGTGATTTTATTTAAGACGAGCCTCCGCGGCGCCCCAGTTAATATTGTTGAAAAAGGACTCGATATAGTCCGCTCGTTTCAGCCCGTAGTCTATCATAAAGGCATGCTCGAAAACATCGAGCACCAGGACCGGAGTGCACCCTGCAGGATGTCCGGTATCATGCTCATTGATCCACTGATTCATAAGTTTGCCGCTCAGGCTATCCTGGTAGAGAATAGTCCAGCCGATGCCCCGCATAGCTCCGGTGCCCTTGAAGTCCTTCTCCCAGTTCTCGTAGCTGCCGAACTCCTCAGCCAGCTTCTTGCCCAGCTTGCCTGACTTGTTTAAAGGTGCTTTGCTACCGAGGTTATCGAAATAGAGCTCATGAAGCCGCATCCCATTGAATTCCCAGCCTAGCCTGCGCTTCAACTCGGCGTATTCAGGTGTGCCGACCTTCCCATCCTTTAGCATGACAGCAAGAGCGTCAAACAGCTTATTGGTGTTGGTCACGTAACCCTGATAGAGCGTGAAGTGATTGTTGAGCAAGGTATCGCTGAAACCCTTCATTCCGATTAAGCTTTTGTAGTCTTTAGCAGTGTACGCCATTTTTTACCTCCTCATAATTTTGCTTCTTGGCTCACGTTCCTTAAAACAGCACTCTCAGCTTCATTTCTTGAGCAGTTCCATATCCTGCCCGCAGCAGACCAGAGTCCCGCCACCGGCCTTCGTCACCGTCACCTCGTTGCCGCAGACATTGCACCTATACTTTTCGCCTACCTTCTTGACTGCCATCTCGCTCACCTCCTTTGATTCCTCTAATGGTTACAAATTGGGATTCCCCTCAACTCTTTCTGAGACCTTTCTTGATGTCCATGAGTTGTCTCAGATGAGACCTCTCCTCTTCGATTATTTCGCTCACTACCCTGCGCTCCGAGCGGCGAACTATGCCTCTCACCTCAATATAAAACAGGATCGAGTCTTTTTCTGCTCCCATAGCGACCTGAATTGCTTCAGTATCGCTATTTACCTTCCGTGCCATCTCAAGGGTAACCTTATCATCCGTAAATATAAGCGAGTCTATCAGTGCTTTCAGATACCGGTTATAATCTTCAGTATATGTCTCCGGTGGCTTGTAGTCACTCACCAGACTAAGCATCTTCTGGAAGATAGCTGCATGTTCCCTTTCCTGACCAGCCAGATATTTATAGGTACCTTTAGCCTCCGGATTTTCAGTGGAACCAGCCAGCGAATCATAGAATGTGGCCCCGTTCTTCTCGATCCCGATAGCTATTTCGATAAGCTCCCTGCCGGAGAAGAATATACCCATCTTGCAGCCCTCCTCATAGCTTAGCACACATAGAGTAACACACTGACCATGATACCAAGCCAGATATGGAGAAATCATAAAATGAACAGGCAAAAAGTTAAAAAGTTATCACATTTAACCAATATGAGTGGGTTTGGTTTGATGGCAAGTCGGCACCAGAAGATAAGCAGGCCATAATTTCAGTTATCAGAACCACTTGACAAAATATGATTAATCCTGTAAGAAAGTACACAAATTCGTTTCTATTCGGGACTGATTAATTCTTCGCCCGCACGCTGCGCAAAGTACGAAAGCCATCGAAAGGCACATCATGAGGAAGAAGGACGCTATATTGACTAAAGGCGAACGAGACGTCCTTGCCCTGGTTGCCCGGGGTATGACTAACGAGGAGATCGCGCAACGACTTTATATATCCACCAATAAAGTCAAGACACTGATACATCAGTCGTGCATCAAGCTGGAAGCACATAACCGGGTCGAAGCTGTTTTTAGGGCTATCAGACAGAAAACTCTCACAGTCGACAAAATCTTCTCCCTGGATGAGATGGCTGATCTGCTCTCCTCCCTGAGTCCAGAGACTATAGAGGCAATTGCCAAACTGCTCAGACATAATCCCTATAGCAATGCAATCATCACAGTAAACGAAAGCGACCCACAAC